>JBKJUH010000193.1:0-5569 GCA_046590075.1 Agitococcus sp. | reverse complement strand
AGGCCTTACGCACCGCGATTAGCGCGTTTTGAGAACATAAAGCCGCCTAAAGCGGCTGAAATGTGAACAAATAAGCGCTAACCGCGTAAGTCTTAATAAGGCTGTTCTTCGGAACGGCCTTATTTTTTGGGGAAGAAAATGACCGTCTTGAATGCTAATGACACGATTGCTGCGATTGCTACACCAAATGGTCGTGGTGGCGTAGGAATCGTACGGATATCGGGTACTAAAGCATTAGCCATAGCTCAGGCATTAGTAGTAGATGAACAGCCCTTAAAAGCGCGCTATGCGCATTTTAGGCGTTTCTATAGTGCCGACCAATCGATACTCGATGAAGGCTTAGTATTGTACTTTCCCAATCCTCACTCGTTCACGGGTGAAGATGTCGTTGAGTTGCAAGGGCATGGCGGCATGGTATTAATGGATATGCTGCTGAAACGCGTTTTAGAGCTGGGTGCGCGCATGGCGCATGCAGGCGAATTTTCTCAACGTGCATTTCTTAACGATAAACTCGATTTAACTCAAGCCGAAGCCATTGCTGATTTAATAGATGCCTCGTCACAAGCGGCAGTTAAATCGGCTTCACGGTCATTACAAGGGGCATTCTCGCAACGTATTAACGTACTGTTAGAGAGCCTGATTAATTTACGGTTATATGTTGAAGCAGCGATAGATTTTCCTGATGAAGAAATTGATTTTTTAACGGATGGCTTTGTCGCCGCGCGCTTACAGGCGGTCAGGGATAATCTGCAAACGGTACTTGCAGAAGCGAAACAAGGGGCATTATTACGCGAAGGAATGCGTGTAGTGATAGCAGGCAAACCCAATGCAGGGAAGTCGAGTTTATTGAATGCCTTAGCAGGTTATGAGGCGGCAATTGTCACCGATGTTGCAGGTACAACCCGCGATGTATTGCGAGAACATATTCATATTGATGGCTTGCCATTACACATTATTGATACGGCTGGCTTGCGTGAAACTGGCGATATTGTTGAAAAAGAAGGCATTCGTCGAGCCTATCAAGAAATCAATCAGGCGGATGGATTATTACTGGTTTATGACTTATCCGCAGAGTTATCCACAGGTAAAACATCGGCATTTAATCCTTTAGCGATGGCTGCTCAATTTTTTGATCCCTTGCCGCCACCCGAAAAGCTCTGTTTTGTCGCCAATAAATGTGATTTAGTCGGGCAAGAACCGCATCTATCCATCATTGATGGTTATCAGCATATTACCTTGTCGGCGCGTCAACGTTTGGGTTTGGCGGAACTGCGTAATCACTTAAAAGCATTGGTGGGTTATCAAGATGCGGAACACAGTCCTTTTATTGCCCGTCGTCGTCATTTAGAAGCGCTCAGACGGACAGAAACAGCCCTACAACATGCTCATGATCAGCTACATGGTTTAGCCTTAGGCGAGTTAATGGCGGAGGATTTGCGCGCTGCACAACAAGCTTTAGGTGAAATTACGGGGGCATTTACCGCCGATGATCTACTAGGTAAGATTTTTAGTAGTTTTTGTATTGGAAAATAAACAGTCATGTTTAAAAAACACAAAAAAATCGACACATTTTCTTGTCATGTTGATTGCTTAAACATATCCTCAGGACTTGTCGAAAAAAATGTAATTATTAAACATGAGTCCTAAAAGTGAACAGTTGGCAGCCGCAAAAGCCCTATAACCAATTACCTATCTTGCCTCCGGTAGCCGACCTAGAAAGTAAAGTTGTGCTGAAACAATGTATTCGCTCCCGTGCGGCACTAGCAGAATTACGACAGGCTGGTGCATTAATACCGAATCAGTCTGTTTTGATTAACACCTTGCCCTTGTTAGAAGCTAAAGACAGTTCAGAAATTGAAAATATCGTCACAACTACGGATAAACTTTTTCAGTTTGCACAACAAGGGCTTGACTCTCAAGCAGACTCAGCCACTAAAGAGGCGTTACGTTACCGTCATGCGTTGTATTGTGGTTATCAATCGTTGATAGACCGCCCTCTATGTACAACAACTGCCGTTGAAATTTGCCAAACGATTAAAGGCGTTAATTTAGATATTCGCGTGTCCTCTGGTACAGCCCTGACCAATAGTGCAACGGGTGAAATCATTTATACCCCACCTGTAGGTGAAGTGATTTTGCGCGACTTGTTGGCTAATTGGGAAAAGTTTCTGCATAACGAGGTTGAGCTAGACCCGTTAATTAGAATGGCGGTTGCTCATTATCAATTTGAAGCTATTCACCCCTTTATTGATGGCAATGGACGAACGGGTAGGATACTTAATATCCTATTTTTAATTCAGGACGACTTATTGACCTTACCTATTTTGTACTTGAGTCGTTATATCATTGCTCACAAAAGTGACTATTACCGATTATTACTGAACGTGACGCAACACCAAGATTGGGAGTCATGGCTGTTGTTTATGTTAAAGGCGGTAGAAGAAACAGCTATTTGGACAACAGCAAAAATTGCCGCTATTCGTGCTTTGCATGAGCATACAGTAAGGTTTATTCGAGAAAACTTAGCTGCTATTTATAGTCGTGAGCTGGTAGATGTTATATTTGAACAGCCGTATTGCCGAATAATAAATCTTGTTGATAAAGGCATTGCTAAACGTCAAACAGCCTCAGTTCATCTTAAAAAACTGGTCGATGCTGGTGTGCTTAAAGAAGTCTCTATGGGTAAGGATAAGTTATTCATTCATCCCAAGTTAATGCAGCTTTTGACAGAAGATAGAAATACATTTGAGCTATACATTAAGCACAATTAAACCACGCCACATAAAACACCATTTTTAATGCCAGCATCAATCTAGTGTTCCCTGATTTGTTCCCAAAGTGTAGCAACAAAAAGACAATAGTCAGTATTACCAATGCTTACAGACGATATTGCATATTCTGTATTAAGTTAAATCCGAGCAGTTACGTAGTATTCCACACCTCCCTTTCAATACCTTGCAATTGCAGGGTTTTCACTCCTAAATGTTCCTTGTAAAGCCGACAGAAGCCAGTTGAATATTCTGTATTCTGCCGCATAAAGCTTTTTAAGCCGCTTGATGTAGGCTTTCCCAGCCTTTGCAAGCCAAGGCAATATGTTTAGGAATCAAAGCCACGCCACTGCTATAGGCTGTAATGGTGCGTCTAGACAATCCCAACTCTTGAGCGGCAGTAGTCAGTGACAACTTATTTGCCACCATCCAGTCTTTAAAGGCAACTGTGGGCATAATCTCACCGTTTTGTTCCAAAGCAAGGCGATAAAGGGTAGTGGCCGCTATCTCAATCTTATTACCCCATGTCACGTCAAAACCCCATTCACCGACTTGCGCTTGTTTAAAAACAGTGACTTTTTTAAGTGGTTGCAACACAACAAAACACTGAATGTATTGGCTCAAGTCAACAGTATGGCTTTTACCATTGTGCCATGTAATCGCTAATTGATGGTCTGCCAAAACGTTGACAGCCGAAATCTGTATTTTACTTGTCATTACTTAGTCTCTCTCATTTTGTTGTCGCCATACGCTGTTCAGCAAGTCAATATGTTGACTTGCCCAAGCCAATGCTGCTTTAAGAGCTTTTGGATTTGCGCCTTTGCCTAATATATGCAAACCGTCAATCGTGACCAAAGATTCGCCCTCAGACATTTGCACATGAAAATGGGGCGGTGCATGGTCATCGGGGTAGATCTTGATTTTCCAGTTACTGGTATGGTGTACGGTAGTCATATGACAAATACTAGAGTAAATTTTTCCCTATCACAATATATTTGTAATGCATCATTAACGCATTGATTTATAACACCATAAAATTAAAAATTAACTATTTTGATTGATTTTTGCTCTATTTTATTTCACGATAACAGCTAATATCGCCCGTTTTTTGACCTTGTTATTTGGGTTTTGAGGGGAAATAAACGCACAGAAAATAGTGCCTATGAAAGAAAATAACGGATTTTTGGCAAAACAATCAACAAAAAGAAACGCAGCTTTTAGAGTAGAAATGTCAATCAACAAACCACGAGACTCAAATTTTTAAGCTATTTTGTGTTTTTTATTATGTAATACAGTGTAATAAATAATACATTGTAATGAATATTACGTCAAAAAATAGCCATTGGTTGAAAGTTATAATCCGACTATTGGTTATAGGAGTGCATACCCCACATTAGATAGATATTTTCAAAACCTCTATTTCCACCGCTGAGAATGAATTATGACGAACACCGTGTTTTCATCCATTACCATAGGCAATATCGAGCTAAGTAACCGCGTATTTATGGCACCACTGACGCGGATGCGCAGTAAAGACGATAGTGATGTGCCTGTACTGCCATTAATGGCGGAGTATTATCGTCAGCGTGCTAATGCAGGTTTAATTATTAGTGAGGCTGCGCAAATATCGCCCCAAGGCAAGGGCTATATGGGAACACCAGGAATTTACAGTGCGGCGCAAGTGACGGCTTGGCAGTCGATTACTCAAGCGGTACATGAAGCAGGGGGAAAAATAGCCATTCAGTTATGGCATGTGGGCCGTGTGTCGCATCATTCTTTACAGCCGAATAAGGGCTTGCCTGTGTCGGCATCGGCCATTCCTTATGTCAATAAAACAACCGTTATGGGTACAGATGGCAAGCCGCATCGTGTGGCGTGTGATACGCCGCGTGCGTTAACGCTAGAAGAAATGCCTGCATTAATAAACGATTATCGCCAAGCAACCATCAATGCCCAGCAAGCAGGTTTTGATTTAGTTGAAGTTCATGCTGCGCATGGCTATTTACTGCATCAGTTCCAGTCTTTAGAAAGTAATCACCGTGATGATAGTTACGGCGGTAGTGTCGAAAACAGAGCGCGTTTAACTTTAGAAGTGGTTGATGCGTGTGTGGCCGCATGGGAGGCCGCTCATGTCGGTATTCGTATTTCACCCTTAGGGATATTTAATGGTTTGGATGATAAAGACGGCCTAGCAATGGGTTTGTATTTAGCGCGTGAATTTAACAAACGGGGTTTGGCATATTTGCATTTGTCAGAACCTGATTGGGCAGGCGGCCCTGCGCATAGCGATGAGTTCCGTCAAGCCTTGCGCGCAGAGTTTGCGGGCGTGATTATTGGCGCAGGCGGTTATACCTTAGAAAAAGCCAATGCGTTAATTGCCAAAGGTTATATTGATGCCGCTGCGTTTGGTCGGCCATATATTGCCAATCCTGATTTAGCGCATCGTTTGAAGTTGGATGCACCGTTAAATCAACTGAACCCTGCGACTTTATATGGTGGTGGCTCGGAAGGTTATACTGATTATCCAGCATTAGCGTAATGACATGGGCTTAGGGGCGGTGAAGATGTCAAAAGCTGACTAAAATCCTGAGTTGGGTTGTTGTAAAAACAGCAACTCTTCTTGGTTAGATTTTCGGTTTAACACGGCATTTCGATGCGGATAACGACCAAAACGTTCAATAATGGCTTTATGTTTGAGTTCAAATGATAAGTTAAACTCTAAGCCCTTGATGCTATATAAACTCAGGGCTTGCTCGTGAATAGCTAATGATTCGCTGTGCATAAAAGGTAAGTATAAAAAC
>JBKJUH010000422.1:0-9533 GCA_046590075.1 Agitococcus sp. | reverse complement strand
CCTAGTTCACTCTAAACCTACAAGACCGACTTAACTTATCACTTCCAAGACTAGCAAGTGAATGGCGAATATGTTTCATATTTTAGTGCAATCAATAATGATGTTTATCATTTTTCCACCTCTTTTAATAACCTTCGGGATATTTTATGAAAAAATATTGGTTGACGAGCCTCATTACTCAAAACTTGATTATTTGATTTATTTTATGTTGACACTCATCGCTTGGAATATTTTATTGCCACAATGCTATTTCCTTCTAGCAACAGCATCTCAAGGTGACAACTTTGACAAAGGGATTAGTCTAGTTACGGAAAAAATCACCCCCATAAAAGACTATCTTCTTTTGCTCCTTGTTATCAAAGGTCTCTCAGTGATACTGCCAAAATATCGAAACCGTCTAATTCATTTCGGATTCATTTTTAGTATGTCATCTTTTCTTCTAACGCTCATAACCCTCTTTAGCTTATGGATTTTGTCAGGCAAAAATAGTCATAGTTTATATGGAGAGACATATCGCCACACACAAATAGGCCATTACTTTGAAGTTCTATGGGGCGAGCGTGTATATGCAGAAATTATCAATATACGTGGCTATATTGGTGATGCACGACGCTCATTAGCCACTCCTTCATTTAGCACTTCATCTATTTTTTTATGCTTTGTAGCTTACTATATAAACTTTTTCGCGCTCTTACCGTTCTTTGAATCTAACCACAACTCCATAAAAAAAGCCGCATAATGCGGCTTTTTATCAAACTAGAATTTTACTGCCAAGACCAGCTTTGACCCCAGCTATTTTGACCATCCCACAAGTGCGTATCTTGGCCATCAAACGCACCCCAATAGGCATCTTTAATGTCCATCGCTTTACTGGGTGCATGAGCAGGACGTAAGGAATTACCTGCACCACGTAACCACACTTGGTTTGCACCGTTATGACAGTCCCATAACTGGATTTTAGTCCCGTTACCTGTGCCTGCGCCTGAGACATCAATACAACGATTCGCGTTTAATTTGCTATGAATACGGCCTTGAGCATCTTGCCACCATTTTTGACCATCGCCACCGTGACATGACCAATGATGAACAATGGCGCCATTGGCAGAACTCACGCCCTCTAAGTCTAAACACTTGCCTTTGCCATTGACTAAAGACTTCCAGACAGGCACTTCGGTTAAGGTCGTGCTTTCAATTTGCACGCTGACATTACCCGATACCGCCGCATCCGATGCCAAACGCACAATCACGCTATTATCATTGACAATAAAACTGGTGCTGACGTTTGTGCCAATCAATGTCCGTTGTAATTGACGGCTGCCGTTAAAAATTTGTAGGTTATCGCCAATACTATCTAAGCCGCCAGTCACCGTCACTTTGACGGCACTAGCACCTGCAATAGTTAAGGTTTGTTGCGTCGTTTGATTTGCACCATACGCGCCCGAAGACCATTGTGTCGCGGTGGCATAATAGGCCTCCCACTTACCTTCTCGGGCTTTATCAGCATAGTTTAACCACAAACTTTGATTGCCATTGACCGCTAATAAACGCTGATTTTGATACGAGTTGGCAGGAACGGCAAAACGGAAACCCGCAAATTCGCTCGCACATTGGGCGCGACCTTGTTCCCATGCACCGCTACCACTAGTAATCCGCCAATCATCTAAATTATTGACATTTTGACAAGCAAAACGATGAACAACGGCACAGTTGTTATCATTCCAACGACCATTACCGCCCTGTTCGGCACAGTTTTCACCTGCTGAACCCGCATTGTTTGGCTCGCCAGTATTCCAACTCCAAACGGCGGCAGTCGTCATGCTGTCATCCCAACGGTCGGCATCAACATTATTAACACCACAAGCAAACAAACGGGGAATATTGCTGCTATCAATCGTACCTGTTTGGTCAACCCAAACATCAGGCAATACGTCTTTACCTAGTTTACTATCGGAAATGGTGTAGATATTGCCAACCACTAAGGCATTGCCATCCATTTTGCAGGTCGCAGTATCAAAATATTTAACAGGACGCGAGTTCCAACCGCCGTCTGCGCCTGTAGCAAAAATGCGGCCATCCCAAATGAGCGAGCCGTCGTACCAATTGTTTGCGCCTTTGACAATAATACGCTTGCCTTTAGCGACCATCTCACGCGGGGTTTCCCAACGATTGCTGGGCTTATCACTCGGCAGATACAACATCGAACCAAAGGCTGCACGCAGAGGCGCTTCAACTAAAGCTTGATTACCAACACGATCTTCTAAATCTAAAAACAGTATTTCTTTGGGATGGGCAGCCAACCACGTCGCCATTTTTTGCAATTCGTTAGGGTAGCTATCAACAGCACTATAAATAGAGGTACAGTTTTGATGACATAACTTCACTACCCCACCCTCATTATGAATATCTAAGTCGATGTTACGCACACCGTTATCCATGAGTTTATCTAAAGACCAACGCTGATTTGCCCACGTTGCCGACGAGTCATTCCACGCATTATGCGCGCCTAAAATTTGTATACGATTGACGGGCGTATCGGCTTGCAATTCCATCGCTTGTGTTAATGGCCATGAGGCATCTGCCCAAACGGTACTGGTGCTGAGCAACATGCCAGCAAGCGTGAATAGCTTTTTCATAGAGCCCCCAAGAGTGTGCTTTTTATTAAATTCGGCTAATACCTTGATTGAGAAATGAAGTTTTAATGGTATTAGCGAGTGCGAAAATTATACAGATTTGAGTATAGGCAACACTTGACAGATTGCGTCAATTAAAAGGCAAGTTGTGTGTTCTAAGGTTAAAAATATCGACGGCATCACAATGCCTGCTTTTAATGTGCAAAAAAGCTAACTTATATTATTTGGTGAACTACTCTGAATCAAAGAACAGGACTTACGCAC
This sequence comes from Agitococcus sp., assembly GCA_046590075.1. Taxonomy (GTDB): domain Bacteria; phylum Pseudomonadota; class Gammaproteobacteria; order Pseudomonadales; family Moraxellaceae; genus Agitococcus. The sequence continues at coordinate 6,639 of JBKJUH010000422.1, read as the reverse complement.
CGCTATTAGCGTGTTTTGTGAACATAAGGCCGCCTAAAGCGTCTAAAATGTCAACAAATAAGCGATAAGCCCATAAGTCCTAAGGAAATGAAATATTGCAAAGGATGCAGGAGTCATGAAATATCTAATTTACGCCATGAATGCCGCTTTTTTAAGCTCAACCCTGTGTATTGGTAGTCTTTACGCGGACAATTACCGCACAAACCTACAGGTGAGCGCAACGGTCATCCGCAGTTGTGTGATTGACAACTCCCTCACCAACACCACTTCAGACACCTATACGCAAATTCTTTGCTCCCAAAACAGTGCGCCTGTTGTGCATTACCAAACCATCCCCATCACCAATGACCCTCTCAGCAGCACTCAAGAAACGAGTGGTTTTTTAACGCTGACGGTGATTGATTTTTAATGCTTGTTTTTGTGTTCGGCTACAGCATTAAAAATTTGTATAAGACGTGTAGACGTCATAAAAAAATGTTTTTCTATCAATCTGCGGATGACAAACAGTTTTATCCCAATTCCTCTGCTACCATCTTTACATAACTAGACATTAGGAGAATTATCATGAGTGAAGTCAGTGGCAAAGTGGTTTTTAGAACCAACGATGTTGAATTAACTGCCAAAATCAATGCGTTAAGTGATGATGTGACATGGGAAGAATTACACGCACTGTTACAAGTTGCCGAAGTTGACGACCTAAAAGAAGGTGAGGACGACGAACAACCCGAACTTTATGTTGATGGCTTATTTATTGAAGAACGCATACTCAAAGATGATTTAATTATTTTGCGCGTGTTTGGCGAAGCATGGTTAGACGTATTACAAGACTTACTGGAAAGTGAAAAACTGGAGTTATGGAGTAAGTTATGGCACGAGTGCGGTACTGATTATTATTTTGCCTCTAGCCATAGTGAGTTATTGTATGAGGAAGTGGATATTGAAGGCGATTCTCACTCCCAAGAAGATATTGATATTTTAGAAGAAGCTTGGCAAGGCATGATGCCCGAGGCGGTATTGGCGGTTTGGCATAAGCCTGTGTAAATAGATATGGGGTAGACTTCGACTCCGCTCAGCCAGCGTAAACCTGCTCCCTGAGCGAAGTCGAAGGGTAAAACAAAAGCTATTCCGTCGCAACAACCACTGCCGCCGTTGGCTGACGACGTTTACCTTTATTTTTCGTATCACGTTCACGCACTTTGGGCTTTTTCGCTTTAGCATCTGCGGGCTTTTGCGTTTTTACTGCTGTCGCTTTTTGCACTTCGCTACGATTATCAGGCTTTTTGGCGCGTGGTTTTTTTGCTTTTTTCGGTGTTTCTGCACCTGCCTCAACCACTTTGGCAGGTCGTTTCATACGTTTACTTTCGCCTATTTTTGCTACTAACTGAAAGTCCATTTTCCGTTCGTCGAGGTTGACACCTGCCACTTTAACATGGACTTTATCACCCATCGCATAACTGACACCTGTACGCGCACCTACTAAGGTGTGCATGACAGGATCGAAGTTAAAATAATCGCCATCTAAGTTGCGAATATGGATCAAACCTTCGACAAAAATATCCGTCAACGAGGCAAAAAAACCAAAGGTAGTGACTGCGGTAATAACCGCATCAAACTCATCGCCAATATGGTCTTGCATATATTCGCACTTCAACCATGCGGTGACATCACGAGTCGCTTCATCGGCGCGACGTTCATTCAACGAGCAATGTTCACCTAAGGCCAGCATCTCGGTCATGTCCATGCTTGGCGGAGCTTCGGGATGACGTAAGTTATGGCGAATCACCCGATGCAACAATAAGTCGGGATAACGACGAATGGGCGAGGTAAAATGACCATAGGCTTCATAAGCCAAACCAAAATGACCCAAATTTTCGGGGCTATATACCGCTTGCATCATTGAGCGTAACAGCATGGTTTGAATAATGGGCGCGTCAGGACGGTCAGCCACACTGACCAACACCGCTTGAAAATCGGCAGGTGTCGGTTTTGTCGCATTAAAAGGCACGCCCAAAATAGCCAAATAACTTTTGAGTTTGGCCAGTTTTTCTGTTTTTGGCCCTTCGTGGTTACGATACAACGCAGGTAGATGTCGGCTTTGCACATATTCAGCCGCACAAACATTGGCGGCCAACATACATTCTTCAATGAGCATATGGGCTTTATTGCGCGTGCGCGGCAGAATCTTGTCGATTTTTTTATGTTCATCAAAAATGATGTAGGTTTCAGGCGCATCAAAATCCAACGCACCGCGTTTTTCCCGATTCACACGCAGAATTTTAAATAAGCTGTACAAATTTTCGATGGGCTTAATTAACTGCGAATAGTCACTGGCGACTTGTTGGCCTAATTCACTCGCAGGTTGCTCTAATAAAGCACTGACTTGGGTGTAGGTTAACCGCGCTTGTGAGTGCATGACTGCTTCGTAAAACTGCGAGCCTGTCACCCGTCCTGCCCGTGAAATGGTCATATCGCAAACCATACACAAACGGTCAACCTTCGGCTTTAACGAACACAAGCCATTCGACAGCACTTCGGGCAACATCGGCACCACAAAACCCGGAAAATACACCGAGGTACTGCGATGTTTGGCTTCAATATCTAAGGGCGTATGTGGACGGACATAGTGCGAAACATCAGCAATGGCAACCACTAAACGATAACCGCCACCTGCGCGTTTTTCGGCATACACGGCATCATCAAAATCTTTCGCATCTTCGCCATCAATAGTGACTAAGGCTAAGTTGCGTAAATCGACACGCCCTGCTTTGTCGGCTTCGGTCACTTCGGGGCAAATATTAGCCGCTTGTTCGGAAACTTCATTAGGCCAGACATGAGGAATATCAAAATTGCGTAAGGCAATATCAATTTCTAAACCTGGTGCTAAATGGTCACCCAAAATCGCCACTAATTCGCCAACGGCTAAACTGCGGTGATTCGGTTGACTAACGATTTTTACTTCGACAAATTGGCCATGAGTTGCGCCAAGGGTATTGCCTTGGATAACAACTTCATGGGTCATGCGTGGGTTGTCGGGCAAGACATAGGCTACGCCGTCTTCTTCAAAATACCGCCCCACTAAACGCTGGGTTTTTGGCTCTAACACTTTAATAATACGACCTTCAGGACGACCTTTATGGTCAAAACCGACCACTCGCACTAGGGCAACATCACCATGAAACACTAAACGCATTTGTTTCGAGGTCAGTAATAAATCGCCTGATTTATCTTCGGGAATTAAAAAACCAAAACCATCAGGATGACCTTGCACATAACCCCGTTTACATTCGTCTTCTTTGAGTGGGCTATAATTGCCCCGTCGGTCAGAGGACAATTGTCCGTCACGCACCATGGCACCGAGTCGCTTTTGTAGGGCAAATTGACGTTCGTCGTCATGCAAATCTAATAAGCCCGAAAGCTGTTCAGCCGTCAGCGGTTTGTCATGCTGGGAGATAATTTGCAGGATAAGGTCGCGGCTAGGAATGGGGTTGTCGTAACGTTCTGCTTCACTGGTGGCGTTGGGGTCTATCCACGGGGTCTGGGTCATATACTTTCTCACTGTTATTTTTTTATTTTAACATGCGAATTGACTTCTGTCCTTGTTGTCAATGCCTAGTTTTATATAACTTAATTGCATATTAGGATAATTTATAATTCTTTTTAATAATCATCGTCTGCCTTTATAGTGCGCTTCACCTGAGCTTTTATTGAACCTGACCCTCATGAAAATTCGCAATCTAGACTACGATGCGCCAGAAAACCAATCACCTGAACGCGACGGTTTGCCTTTATTAGAAGTTGAGGTGACACATCAACAGCATCTCATCACCTTTGTAAAAACCTTTGCCCTGTTATTAACCGTCATGGCTATTGTCATGGCTATGGTTTTTTGGCTTGCCCCCGACTCTCACGCACTAAAGGAAGGCTTTCTGAGCAATGCGTTTTGGCTGGCGTTTGCCGTGGGCTTAGGCGCGCAAATGATTGATGGCGCTTTAGGTATGGCTTACGGTGTGACGGCAACCACTTTTTTACTCGGCTCAGGCGTGCCACCTGCGGCCGCCTCTGCATCGGTTCATTTAGCGGAGGTGTTTACAACAGGCTTTTCGGGCTATTCACACTGGCGATTTGGCAACATTAACAAAGCCTTATTTTATCGCTTAGTGATACCTGGCATGATTGGTGGCGTGGTCGGTGCGTATGTTGTCACCAGCATTGATGGCAATGTCATTAAACCGTATGTTTCCGCCTATTTATTGGTGATGGGGCTTTATATTTTAAGCAAAGCCTTTAGAACCATCAAGCTACGCAAAGAAGCACCTAAGAATATTGCGGGCTTGGCTTTAGCAGGTGGTTTTGTGGACTCTGTCGGTGGAGGTGGCTGGGGACCCGTGGTGACTACGTCGTTAGTGGGTACAGGACAAGACCCTAGAACCACTATTGGCTCGGTAAACGCTGCCGAGTTCTTTTTGTCGGTGGCAGGGGCAACAGCGTTTGCGGTTTTTGGTAGCGTCTTTAGCCATTGGCCTTTGATTGCGGGCTTGGTTATGGGTGGCTTATTTGCTGCGCCATTGGCTGCTTGGTTATGCCATCATTTACAACCTAAAAGCCTGCTGATAATTGTAGGTATATTAATTAGCGGCTTAAGCGCCCTAAATTTGATTAAAGCGCTCATCTAATCATTGACAGCATGGACAAAGCTCGTTAATTTACGCGCCTCAACGCCCAGTTGGCGGAATTGGTAGACGCGCTAGTTTCAGGTATTAGTGGAGAAATCCGTGGGGGTTCAAGTCCCTTACTGGGCACCAACAGATCGTTTTAAGGCATCCTATGATGTCCACAAAACCCCAGAAAACCCAGCAAATGCTGGGTTTTTTGTTTTATACTGTCCTATGTTATCCCTTCCAATCCGCGCAAAAACTGGGTAACTTTCTGGGTAACTTATTATTGCCTAAAAGTGGAGTCCAAAATGGCTATAAGAAAACAACTTACCCATACCAGACAAGCCGACACAGCAAAACCTGAAGAAAAAGCATATAAACTAAACGCAGGTGACGGCTTATTCCTAGAAGTCTTGCCACAAGGTAGTAAGCGTTGGCGATTACGCTATTTTTTTAATAGCAAAGAACAAATGCTATCTCTTGGGCTATATCCCGCTATTGGATTACATGAAGCCAAGGAAGCAAGAGATCATGCTCGTAGATTAATAGCTCAAGGTATCAATCCCAGTGATCATCGCAAGGAAGAAAAAACAGCACTTAAAACGGCCTCTGTAAACTCCTTTGAAGCAATTGCTAAAGAGTGGCTAAATCGTCAGACCGATAAGGCTGCGGTCACACGCGCTAAAGGTGCTTGGTTATTGCAGTTTGCTATTGCTGAATTTGGCCAACGTCCGATTACCGAAATCACTCCACCTATGGTACTAGCTGCCTGTCGAAAAGAAGAAGACGCTGGCAAATTAGAAACTGCTCGCCGTATTCGCTCAAAATGCAGCCAAGTATTCCGCTATGCTGTTTCGACTGGCCGTGTAGAGCGCGACCCTACTACTGACCTTCGTGGGCTAATTAAACCGCCTGTGGTCACTCATCGCGCCGCTATCACAGACCCTAAATTGGTCAGCCAATTGCTTCGAGATATTGACGGTTACAAAGGACGATTTTCTACACTATGCGCTCTTAAAATTGCTCCACTGGTATTTATTAGGCCAGGCGAATTGCGTAGTGCTCGATGGGAGGATATTGATTTAGATTCGGCTATATGGAGTTATACCCCTCCAAAAACACGAAACCAAACACAATTAAATCACATCATTCCATTAGCTACGCAAGCAGTAGTAATACTTCGTCAACTTTATGCCCTAACAGGCCATCAACCTTTTGTTTTTCAAAGTACAGGTAAGGAGGGTCATCTTTCAGAAGCAGCCATTTTAGGTGCATTGCGCCGTATGGGTTATGAAAAAGATGAAATGAGTGGGCATGGCTTTCGTGCTATGGCAAGAACAATATTAGATGAAGTGTTAGGATTTCGCGTTGAATGGATTGAGCAACAGCTTGCTCACAAAGTCTCTGATATGCACGGCCGTGCCTATAACCGTACAAAACATCTACCAGAACGGACACGCATGATGCAAGAATGGGCAGACTACCTTGACACATTAAAGAATGGCTCCATCGTTATTCCGTTACGAGAGTCCGCCTAATTTATCCGAAACACCATCACACATTTCACAAGCCATTTATTTTAAATGAATTAAATAATATTCATTTGAAATCAATGACTTATTAAGGTCACGACCGCTGCGCAAAATTGAATCACTTCGAACCTGATCCCAATCCTTTACAGATATATATCATTCAACCGAGAGACTCTTTTTAATCACCGTTAAACGTGATTAACCAACCTCCCTCTCGTCTCAAAACTTCATGGCTATAACAACCACAAACGCTCTGGCTCACACCAGTAGCGTTTTTGGCGTTATGCCGTCTTCATTATTCAGGAATACACATCATGGCTTTAATTTGTCCTAACTGCGAATCACAACGTATTGGTACTAAACATCATGGCAAGAAAACAGGCAGTGCTGTCGGTACGGTCGCTGGCGCGGCTGGCGGTGCAAGTGGTGCTTTTAGCGGTGCAGAAGTCGGT
>JBKJUH010000405.1:0-4514 GCA_046590075.1 Agitococcus sp. | reverse complement strand
GGTAATATAATCGCCTGCCAAAATCCCTGCTTTCGATGCAGGCGTGTCGTCTATCGGGCTAATGACGCGCAAAAAACCGTCATCCATGCCAATTTCCACCCCAATGCCACCAAACTCACCTGAGGTTTGCGCTTTCAAATCTTGATAATCATTTTTATCTAAATAGGCAGAATGAGGATCTAAAGCCGACAACATGCCTTTAATGGCATTTTCAAATAAGGTTTTATCATCCACAGGGTCAACATAACTCGTGCGAATCCGTTCAAAAACATCCACAAAGGTACGCAAATCAGTCAGTGGCAAGGCTTGAACAGCAGGTGCAACCACACTTTCGGTTTTGACAGTAGCGTCGGTGACGGAGGAAAGTTGAGCATCATCTGCCCATACTGATTGTTGTAACACCAAAGCACACACCGCAACACGCCAGACACTTTTCATAAATTTTCCAAAAGATTCAGTTTTTGCAGGATAGAAGCCTAATCAACGATTTATCTGTGTTTTTTTCATCACTGTATATTCGACAATAATGGCCTTAAGATTAACAGTGTTACAAGGCTTCGTCATGCGTTCAACCGTCATGCCAAGTAGGGATATTGTTATTAGTAGGCTAAAACTCAACCAATACTTTCCCCGTCATTTCACTGGGAATTGGCAAACCCATTAAACTCAATAAAGTAGGCGCAACATCCGACAACACGCCACCTTCACGAATCTTAGCTTTACGACCGACATAAGCAAACGGCACTAATTCACAAGTATGCGCGGTATGTGCTTGACCTGTGGCGTTGTCACGCATTTGCTCGACATTGCCGTGATCGGCAGTAATTAACATTTCACCGCCCGTTGCTTTTATAGCGGCGTATAAACGCCCCAAACAAACATCTAAGGCTTCAACGGCTTTTACTGCCGCGTTAAAATCGCCCGTGTGGCCAACCATATCGCCATTAGCATAATTACAAATCAGTACGTCATATTCACCTGATTGAATCGCCGCCACCAAATTGTCCGTGACTTCAAAGGCACTCATTTCGGGTTGTAAATCATAAGTAGCCACTTGCGGTGAAGGGATTAAAATGCGTTTTTCGCCTGTGAACTCCGTTTCACGACCACCACTAAAAAAGAAAGTGACATGAGCATATTTTTCGGTTTCGGCAATGCGTAATTGGGTTTTACCCCTGTTGCCTAAATATTCGCCCAGTGTATTACTCAAGTCTGTCGGCTTGTATGCAACAGGGGCTTTTATGCTGCTGGCATATTGCGTCAACATGACAAAACTACTCAGTGCAGGGCGGACACGCCGTTCAAAACCACTAAACTCAGTATCAACAAAAGCTTTGCTAATTTCACGCGCACGGTCGGCACGGAAATTCATAAAAATAACGGCATCACCCTCGTTAATTAACGCGGCTTGTTCACCTTCGCCAATAATGGCCGTTGCATTGACAAACTCATCACTTTCACCTGCGGCATAGGCTGCCTCTAAACCTGCTAAGGCAGTGACTGAGGTGCGCTCTGCTACGCCTTCGGTCATTAAACGATAGGCTTGTTCTACCCTATCCCAACGATTATCCCTATCCATGGCAAAATAACGGCCAATGATAGAGGCAATACGACCTTTGCCAGTGGCGCGTAACGCAGCATCTAATTTTTCAATGGAAGGTTGCGCGCTTTTTGGTGGCGTATCACGGCCATCTAAAAAGGCATGAACATAAATCTGTTGGGCGCCTCTATCGGCGGCGAGTTTGACCATCGCGTGTAAATGGTCTTCGTGGGAGTGAACTCCGCCTTCGGATAATAAGCCCCAAATATGAACGGCTTTGTGGCTGGCAACGGCTTTATCAACGGCATGGGTCAGTACAGGATTGGTAAAGAAATCACCATCACGAATGGCTTTGGTAATACGAGTAAAGTCTTGATAAACAACACGACCTGCGCCCAAATTCATGTGACCGACTTCGGAGTTACCCATTTGACCCTCAGGCAATCCGACATCTTCGCCTGAGCCAGAAATTAAACCGTGCGCATTGTCGTCGAGGATGTGTTGCCAATGGGGCATTTTGGCGGCTTTGATGGCATTAGAATCGGAGGTTTCACTATGGCCAAAACCATCCAAAATAATTAACACATACGGCTTACGCATCACACCCACTCACATAACAACCAAGAAGGCGCGTATTTTAGCAGAACTAGGGGTCAGGCATACAACTAAGCACCAATGCCTAAGCTCCCTTGCCTTATCCGTTCACACTTAGGCTACTTAACCACCAAACTAATGCCCCACGCCTCTAAATAGGCCACTTCTTCATCAATATCTGCCTGAGTTAAGGGATGAGCGGCCAGCCAATTATCGGGAAGTTGCAGTAAAAACAATAAACCATCGGTGCTGAGTTTGGCTTCGGGTAAGGGCGTATCACTGCGGCTATGATGTAATAACACCGATAAACGCAACAGCACACAAACATAAAATAACGACAAACCACCGCTTTTAATCAATTGTAGCTTTTGCTCTTCACGAACTTTACGCCGATGACAGGCTACCAATAACGACAACTTTTCTTGGTCAGCGTGTGAAAACCCTGCGACATCGGAAAATTGAACGAGATACGCACCATGTTTATGATAACTGCTATGCGAAATCGCCAAACCAATTTCATGCAGCAACGCCGAACGCCGTAATAAGTCTTGGTCTTCATCATCTAGCCGTAATAAATGCTCAACTTGATGATAAAAATCATCGGCTGTCTGCGCCACACGTCGCGCTTGTTTGCTATCGACATGATGACGCGCCAATAAGGCTTGTGCGCTGCGGTCACGAATATCTTCATGACTAAAACGCCCCAACATATCGTACAGCACCCCTTCACGCAGCGCACCGTCCGAATAGGTCATCGTTTCCAGTTCTAGCTCGTCAAACACCGCTTGGACAATGGCATAACCTGCTGGCAGAATAGAGCGACGGTCGTCTTTTAAACCTGCAATGTTTAACTCGTTCACATGCTTAAAACTAAGAATTTTCTCGCGTAGCGGTTTCAAGCCCTCACGCGTCATCAATCCTTCGCTGTTTGTCCAACCATTTTGCGCCATTATCTGCCGCGCTGCTTTGATGGTGCCGCTAGAACCCACCACCGAATTCCAACCTAATTGCCGATACGCATTGGCAATGGCCATTACTTCTTGGCGCGCAGCCATTGTTGCCTTATCCATGGCTTTGGCGGTAATTTGACCATCGGCAAAAAAACGTTGGGTATAAGCGACACAACCCATTTGTAACGATTCTGTGGCTAAGGGTTCAAAATCCTCACCAATAATAAACTCTGTCGAACCACCACCAATATCGACCACTAAACGCCGACCTTCATCGGCAAGGGTGTGTGACACCCCCAAGTAGATTAACCGCGCTTCTTCGCGCCCTGCGACAATCTCAATGCGTTTTTTTAAGATATGTTCGGCTTGTTCAATAAACGCTCCTGCGTTATTGGCTTGGCGCAAAGCATTGGTAGCGACAATGCGTAAATATTTATGGGGAATGGCTTGTAAGCGTTGAGCAAAACGCGCTAAACACGCTAAAGCGCGGGCTTGGGCATCGGCCGTTAAATTATTGTCTTTGTCTAAACCTGCACCTAACTGAACTTTTTCCGATAGGCTGTCCACACGGCGCACTTCGCCATGATCCAAACGCGCAATCGCTAAATGGAAACTGTTGGAGCCTAAATCAATGGCAGCTAATAAGCTGTTTTCGGGGAGCGTGCGGTTCATTATTTTCCTACTATATATCCATGACACTGATAGAGTAATCACCCTATGTTGACGAAGTCTACATTTGTACTATGTTAGGACTTACGCGGTTATCGCTTATTTGCTCACATTTCAGCCGCTTTAGGCGGCTTTATGTTCGCAAAACGCGCTAATCGCGGTGCGATGCGTAAGTCCTGATGTGTTAATTGGCAAAATCTTCTATACTAAGGTGACTTTGTGAAACTGATATAACAGCTTTACCCCTGCAAAAAAAGCCTCTATAGCTGTTATTATTTCGCCTTTATCTATTTGGAGAGTGTCATGGCTAGCCCATTGATTGTAAATACCACCGATGCAGAGTTTGAAGCCGACGTTTTGAACGCCGATGTTGCCGTATTAGTTGACTACTGGGCACCGTGGTGTGGACCTTGCAAAATGATTGCCCCGATTCTTGATGACCTTGCCAGCGAGTACGAAGGCCGCGTCAAAATCGTTAAAGTGAATGTGGACGAAAATCCAGCAACTGCTCAAAAATTCGGCGTTCGTGGCATTCCGACCCTCAGTTTGTTCAAAGGAGGCCAAATTGCTGCAACAAAAGTGGGTGCTTTGGCAAAATCCCAATTGACAGCCTTTTTAGATTCCAATATATAATACAACCCCAAGGCGGCACTTATTCTTTAGGTCGCCTTTTCGTCCAACGCAAGCCGCTCTGTTAGACAATATCCCTCAAAAATCGTGTCAACAGCGCAACTAATATCCTCTAAGTTTTACAAATATTG
>JBKJUH010000395.1:0-2893 GCA_046590075.1 Agitococcus sp. | reverse complement strand
CGATGTGGTGCATACCTTTTTATTTGGTTTAGAACGCTTGTTATTAGCAACGGTGTTGCCGCCCGATTATCAACAAACCTATGCAGGCATTCAGCCCGTTGCTCATATTGAGGCAGGTTCGTTTGAGTTAATTGGTACCTTAACGCAAGCGGTGAGTGATTTAGCCGAACGACGCACATGGCTACAACAACGGCAAGCCACAAGTGTCGGTTTACAGTTATTACAACACGATTTACAGACCTTTTTTATTGCCCAAGTCGGCACACGGGCATGGGAAAATCTCAATAAAGCCATTGAAGATATGCGCACAACCGCTCAAGCCTCCGCCATAGATGAAACCGTTCCCTTGTCATTATTACTGCATGACCTGCATCAGCGCATGGAAGCCTCTGCGCCGGGTGCAGTTCCAGGGGGAGTGGTACATTTTAGTCGTTTAGGGGCGTTACGGTTGTTGCCGTATCGCATCGTCTGTATTTTAGGGCTAGAAGATACCGCTTATCCGCGTCGTGAAATTCCTAATGAGTTTGATTTATTAGCTCAAGACCAACATCCACGCGCTGGCGACCGCTCACGCCGCGACGATGACAAAGGCGTATTTTTAGAAGCGTTAATGTCAGCTAAAGACCATTTATTATTGTTTTATAACGGTTTTAGTAATAGCCAAGCCGCTATTTTTCCACCATCGACGATGATAAATCAGTTAGTTGATTATTTAGGTCGGCGCGTCATTGGCGGCAAAAGTCTCATTCAACGCCAATGTTGGTTTAAGCATCGTTTACAGCCGTTTAGTCCTCAATACTTTCAGCAACAAGCCAATAATAAAGAGGCTAATAAAGAAGAAAAATCCTTTGCCGATACCAAGCCCAGTTATGCAATAGAATGGCTGTCAGCCGCCCAAGCAGTGATTGAATTGCCTGTTGCCCTCAGTCATTTTGTCAACGCCACGGTGCCGATTGATGACAATAGCCATAATCAAACATTGAGTTTAGAAGTGCTGCATCGTTTTTATCAGCATCCTGCCAAATACTTTTTAAGTAAACAATTAAAGCTGCATATTGAAGAATTATCCGAACATCATGCCGATGAAGAACCCTTACGTTTAGATAACTTCGCCAAATGGCAATTAAGAACCGAGTTATTAAAAAATAGGCTATTAAACACCGAAAAAACGCCTTATTTGCAATTACGCGCCAGCGGCCAATTGCCTGTCGGTGTCATTGGTGACGTGTATTGCCAACAAAGCCAAGACGCATTACAACAATTAAAAACAGCACTCCGTTTATGTCAGCGTGATGTGCTTAATGAGCGTGTGGAGTTAGTGTTGACGGGCAACAAAACACCAAACAATGAACCGCACCCTATTCATCTCACCGCATCATTACCACCGATTAACGAACCCTATCAACTCGGTTCTTTAGTCTCCAAACTCAGTGCTAAACATTTATTACGCGCATGGTTGCAGCATTTAGCTTGGCAAGCCGCAGGTGCGAACGCAAAAACCATTTGGTTATTTTTAGATGAGCCGTGGGTGTTTGCGCCATTGCCGCGTTTGCAAGCAGAAAACTATCTGCAAGACTGGTTGAACTATTACCAACAAGGCTTACAACGGCCATTATTGTTGGGGGTAGAGTCAGCGGTCACCTTTGCCAAAGTTCTTAATAATCCCAAAAAAACTGAAGATGATGCCTTATTTGCCGCTAGCAAAGCATGGATAGAAGAAGTCAACGATAGTTATTGGCGGCAAGTTGTGCCTGAAAATCAACGAGAAAGACTGCCAATAGCATTTGCTAAGTGGGTTTATGAATTATATGTACCGATTTTAGCGCAGGGCAAAAAAATCAAATGGTTAGAGCTGCCACAAGAGCTAGCCATGCAACTAGCACAGGAAGCGCACCATGACTAACACTTCAGCATTGATGATTCCAGCCGTTGATAGCCCCTTAGTTGGCGTGCAACTGATTGAAGCCTCTGCGGGTACAGGCAAAACATGGACACTTTCTGCGTTATTCGCCCGTTTAATTATCGAGAAAGGCTTAAGTGTCGATAAAGTCTTAGCCATCACCTTTACTAAAGCAGCGGCAGCAGAATTGCGCGATAGAATTCGTGGCCGTTTATTAGAGTTGTTGACCTTTGTTGATAATCATATCCCCAATACTAAGCCAGAAAAAGCGGATGTGTTTAATGATTATGTCGCTGGTTTATTAGTGACGGAGGCAAAACGCGAACTCGCAAAAAATCGTTTAGAAGCCGCATTAGCCGATTTTGACCAAGCCACCATCACCACCATTAATGGTTTTTGTCAGGGTGTATTAGTTGAGCAAGCCCTAGCCAGCGGTATGCCCCTAGAGTCAGAATTACTTAGCGATACCACGCCGTTAATCCATGAAATTATTCAAGATTATTGCCGTCAACATTGGCGACAAGCCGACCCGTTACTGGTGGCTTATTTTTTACAACGTGATGATTTTAGCTTAGATAAGCTGCATAGCTTTGTCAGGGCTATTCTGCATCAAGGGCAAGCCATTATTGAAAAGCCTGATTTTTATATCAGCGCAGGTTTAGCCCCAAAAACACAAAAGCTGTTTAAGCAAGCGCAAGCTCTTTGGCAACAACAGCAGCAAACCATACGCGATTTATTCCACCAGTATCGTTATATCTTAAACGGCAATAGCTTTCGTGAAACTTCCTTAGAAAATTGGTTTAACACACTCACCGTTGGTTTGTCGGGTTCAACCTTGAGTATTTTGAGCAATGGTGAGCTAAACAAAGCGTTGACGAATCTTAGTCGTAGCCATTTAGACGAAAAGCGAGTGAAAAAAAGCATCGACGCGAACCTGTATTTCCCAGTGCATGCGTTTTTTGACTTGGCCGAAGAGTTAGTGCAGTGTGCCGA
>JBKJUH010000361.1:0-4760 GCA_046590075.1 Agitococcus sp. | reverse complement strand
ATTTGGTTTTATCCAGTGACTTTAACTTATTTGATAACATTGATTTTTATTTACCCTCGTCAGAGGGCTTTATTAAAAAATCTATTGGTGATACAGTTTCTTATGATAGTCGCGAATTAAAAATCAGAACACTGGCGATTCCATTTATTATTGCCGCCAAACAATCAAATGATTATTATATACACGCACAAACGTCAAGCACCTATTATTTGCCATTTTATCTCAGTAGCTCCTCAGATTTTATCAATAACAGTAATAAATTAGACTCTTTAATCGGTCTAATCTATGGTGTAGTTATTGGACTGTTTTTATATCATTTATTCTTATTTATTCTTACCCGTGAAAGAGTCCAATTATTATATATATTTTATGTAATCAATACCTTATTATTTTTTGCTGCCGAGCAAGGCTCACTGTTTCGATTTTGGCCAAACGCAACCGTCTTAAATAATTTTTCAATTTATACCTTGGCTTTTTTAGTGTTCAGCTCCGCTTGTTTATTTACACGTACGTATCTTAACACCAAAGAAAGCCCTCGTTTACACACTTTTCTCAAATGGCTGGCATTGACGTTTGCTACTTCTGCCATGCTTCATGTTTTTATTCCCACACATATTGTCGCCCCTGTAATGACCACTAGCGGTCTATTCGTTATTTTCTTATTATTTTTTATTAGCATTAAACGCTGGCTTGATGGTTTAAACGAAGCAAAGATATTCATCTTATCATGGGGATTATTAATTTTTACGGGTGCTTATTTTATTATACTACTACTCACTGGCGGCAGCGGCATTAATAATGCCCTTATTTATACCCAAATAGCCTTTGCCGCCCAACAGGTTTTATTATCTATTGGCCTCGCACAAAAACTAAAAACACTCCAACAAGAGAAAGAAGTCAAAGAACAAGAAATGTTAATTGCACAGGCTGAAAGTGCCGCCAAAACAGACTTTTTGGCGCGCATGAGTCACGAAATTAGAACGCCCATGAATGCCGTTATTGGTGTTACACAACTACTAGAAGCAACTTCCCTCACTAGTTCTCAACAACATTATTTAAGTTTATTGCAAAACTCAGGACAGTTATTACTGAGTATTATTGATGATATCTTAGATTATTCCAAAATCACCTCAGGCAATATTCATTTAGAGTCCACTCCTTTTGATATTCAAAAACTCATTCATAATATCTATCAAATACTCTCTGCCAACCAAGAAGAAAAACCTGTCGAGCTACGACTCACTATTAGTCCTGATTTTCCACAATGGGTCGAAAGTGACCCCACGCGCTTACGGCAGATTATTTTCAATTTATTAAATAACGCTTTAAAATTTACTGCTAAAGGCCACGTTACCTTAACAGCTCAACGTATTGTCCAAATCGACAAACATAATGTGCAAGTACAATTAACCATTAGCGACACGGGCATTGGCCTATCACAAGAGCAAGTCGAACATTTATTTACTGCTTTTCATCAAGCCGATGCTTCAACCACTCGTAAATATGGCGGCACGGGTTTAGGTTTAGCGATTAGCAAGCAATTAATTGAGTTAATGGGTGGCAGTATTCGTGTTAATAGCAAACTTGGACAAGGCTCATCGTTTGTTATTTTATTACCCTTAGCCTTGACCGAAGAGTTAATTACTATTACCAATCCCATCATGCACGCGATGCCATGGGCAGATGGTAGTTTATCGGGCATACGTATTTTGTTAACCGAAGATAACTCAGTAAATCAGCTTATTATTACCTCACTGATTAAACAATTAGGTATTGATGTGCAGTTAGCAAAAAACGGTGAAGAAGCATTTGGCATTATCAGTAAACACCATGATGATTTTGATATTATTTTAATGGATTGTGAAATGCCGATTTTAGATGGCCTACAAGCTACACGCAAAATTCGCCATTGGGAAAAAGCACAGCAAAAATCACCCATCACTATTATTGCCTTGACTGCTCATGCTTTGCCTGAATATCAAGTGCGTTGCCGAGATGCGGGCATGGATGACTATATGACTAAACCGTTATTACTCAACGAACTTGCTCAAAAACTACAAGTGTTTTTGGCCAAAAATCAACAGGTCATTTAACTGTAGGCTTTACCCTATCGCCACTTTCGGCTAAGGTGCGCCTCTATTTCGTGTTATACCGAGACTTAATCATGGAACAAGCTTATGCCAGTTTAATTACCGCGATTGGTGAAGACCTTAATCGCGCTGGTTTAGCCGACACCCCAAAACGTGCCGCCAAAGCCTTTCAATATTTATGCAAAGGCTACAATGAAGACCTAGATACCATCGTCAATAACGCCATTTTTCCGTCCGATACTGACCAAATGGTGATTGTCAAAGACATTGAATTATATTCGCTGTGCGAACATCACTTATTGCCGTTTATTGGTAAATGCCATGTCGCATATTTACCGTCTGGTAAAGTATTGGGATTATCCAAAGTCGCCCGTATTGTTGATATGTTTGCCCGTCGATTACAGATTCAAGAAAATCTGACCAAACAAATTGCCGAAGCGGTGATGCAAGTGACTGATGCTAAAGGCGTGGGTGTGATTGTCGAAGCCAAACATATGTGCATGATGATGCGTGGTGTCGAAAAACAAAACTCAGTGATGACCAGTTCCGTAATGTTAGGACGTTTTAGGGATAACGCCCAAACGCGTAATGAGTTTTTGAGTTTGATTAAATAAATTGAGTCCCACCGTAGGGGCAAATAACTATTTGCCCTGTTGTTTGAACCCATAAGGCAAATAATTATTTGCCCCCTACTTTTGAACCATAGGGCAAGCACAAGGCTTGCCCCTACGACAACCCTGCTATCGTCCTTTTCACCAACTCCGCCGTCGCCAACGGATGCTCTAAGGGAAACATATGCCCTCCCTCGGTATAACTTAACTTCACAGCTTGTTGACGCGCCAACCGTTCAGGACAACCCGTCTTGGCAAAATGACTGTCTTTACCGACAATCATCGCTGTAGGCACTTTGAGTTTTTGCCGATAGCGCCAAACATTCGTCGGCACTGTTCTAAAAATAGCAACCTCAGTGGCAACAGGAATCGTCAGTCGCACACCTTCTTCACAATCGGTAAATCCGTATTGGATATAATCAGCAAAACACTCGGCATCAAAGGTTTTAAATAAGGTTTTTGACCTTAAACTCACGGCGGCTTCGGTGCGACTATCCCAAAACTCACGACGAGACTTACTGCGCCCCGCAGGTGTCATATTTTCATCAAGTCCTAAAAGCCTTGCCACTTGCAAGGAGTAAGCAGGAAGACCATTTAATAAGGGCGGGTCTAATATCACTAGGGCTTGGAATAATTGGGGATGATGATGTGCCGCCAAATAACTAGTCATACCACCCAATGAATGCCCCACCGCAATAATCGGCTGACCACCACTTTGCTTTTTGATTGAATCTGCCACTTGTTCAGCTAAATATCGCCAATGATTAGTAATCGGATAACGCGGGTCTGTACCTATTTGTGGAATAGTCACCACTTGGTAATCGTCGGCTAAAGCATTTAATAACTTACGATAACAGGCTGAAGGCACACCATTGGCGTGTGCAAAATGGAGAATAGGCTTGGTCATACAATAAATGCCGCCGAATAAACTTGGGTTAATGACTCGACTCTAGCATAATCCCAGCCAATATTTGATGGCTCACTCACCCACCGAAGGAATCTGTGATGAAATCACTCGCTTTTTTAGCATTCGCCTTGTTGTTGGCTTCTTGCTCACAAGAACAGCAAAATAAAATCAGTCGCAGCGTCCAAAACTGGACAGGTACTGATGGAGTCTTGGAGATTTACGCAGGTGATAAGCTCGTCAGACGTTTTATTCATATTGATAAGTTAAGCACTGCCACGGGTACAGACGACGGCAGTGCGCGACCTTATCGTTTTGGTTATGGCATATTAGATGAAAACCTCAACATGACCGCCGACGCAGGCGAAAAGAAAGTCTATTTTGAAGTGAGTGATTACAGCACACCTTATGTGTTTTTTGAGTCACCACGATAACCCACTGTTTTGATTGATGTAAAAATTATACTGATGAATAATTCCCCTCCTTGGAGGGGCTAGGGGTGGGTACAATAAGATGTAAAATTCGACTATTTGAGTCTTTTACACCAACACACCCCTAAATCCCCTCTCCAGAGGGGAATAATTACCCATTTAGCGCATTCTTCTACCGAACGCAGATTATTTAAAATATTTCACACTTATCACAAAAAATCCGCTACAATTCGCGCCGCGTTGAAAGACACGCGAAAGCCTCGCCTCCGATCTATATTCACGTCTATACAGGCATACCCTGTGCTGACGGGCTGATGAATAGCCCCCTCGCGAATCCCGCTTTGACTCAAGTCAAATCGGTCTGATTGATTGGCGTCGAAGCCTTAGTGGCTAACACTTTATTGGGACTTACACTGGTATTTTGTCACTCACCACAGTACACACTGTTATGAGTTATTGTCTGCTTTTTTATAAACAGAATTTCGACAAAATTAAAAACCATTCTGAGTCTGTCCTAGTTCCTAGGTTAGCATTTCGCTCGTTATATCGAGCCACCCCACATATAGAAGTTTATACATGACCTCTGCTGATCATGACGGATTGCCTTTGTCTGCATCCATCCCTACGCTTGCTGTTTCTGAAATTATCATTGAAAACGAATTTGCTGCCTTAGGCTTGCAATCGGCTATTGTTAAAGCCTTAGATGACTTAGATTATAAAAAAC
>JBKJUH010000156.1:0-2821 GCA_046590075.1 Agitococcus sp. | reverse complement strand
GATGCTCGCCAAGAAGCGCACATCGAATTGATTGCCTCTGAAAACTATTGTTCACCGCTGGTCATGGCGGCGCAAGGCTCCAAACTCACCAATAAATATGCCGAAGGTTACCCAGGCAAGCGTTATTATGGCGGTTGTGAGTATGTGGATATTGTTGAAAGCTTGGCGATTGAACGCGCAAAACAATTGTTTGGTGCTGACTACGCTAACGTCCAACCGCATTCAGGTTCACAAGCCAATGGCGCGGTATTTTTAGCGTTATTAAATGTTGGCGATACCATTTTAGGCATGAGCTTGGCGCATGGTGGCCATTTAACACATGGCGCAAAAGTCAACTTCTCGGGCAAGTCTTACCATGCTGTTCAATATGGCTTAAATCCAGTTACTGGTGAAGTGGACTATGACGAAGTCGAGCGTTTAGCGGTAGAACACAAACCAAGAATGATTATTGCGGGTTTCTCCGCCTATTCTCGGACGATGGATTGGCAGCGTTTCCGTGACATCGCTGATAAAGTCGGTGCTTATTTAATGGTGGACATGGCGCACGTGGCAGGTTTGGTGGCCGCAGGTGTCTATCCTAATCCTGTACAAATTGCCGACGTAACCACTACTACCACGCATAAAACCTTGCGCGGCCCGCGTGCGGGTTTGATTTTGGCGCGTAAAAACGAAGAAATCGAAAAGAAATTAAACTCAGCGGTATTCCCTGGTATTCAGGGCGGTCCTTTAGTTCATGTCATTGCTGCGAAAGCGGTGTGTTTTTTAGAAGCCATGCAACCCGCTTTTGTGACCTATCAAAAGCAAGTCATTATTAACGCGCAAACAATGGCCTCGGTGTTTATTGAACGGGGTTATGATGTGGTTTCTAATGGCACAGATAACCATTTATTTTTGGTGTCGTTTATTGGCAAAGAGTTGACAGGTAAAGAAGCCGATGCTGCTTTGGGTCGTGCGGGCATTACCGTTAATAAAAATGCCGTACCGAATGACCCACGTTCGCCATTTGTCACTTCGGGTATTCGTGTGGGTACACCTGCGGTGACTACGCGTGGTTTTGGCGAAGCCGAAGTCGCTGCTTTAGCAAATTGGATGTGCGATATTTTAGATGCCCCTACTGACGAAGCTGTTTTGGCGCGTGTGGCTAAACAAGTGCATACCATTTGCCAACAGTTCCCAGTTTATGCAGCGTAATTGTTAGGTGGCTAGAGAAAGGCGCGCTATTAATGGTGCGCCTTTTTTATTTTTGTCAAACTAACTGATTGGCCGCCCATAACAGTAAATGCGTATCGACCAGTTATTAGTCTCGCGTATAGAGAAATAAATTATGCATTGTCCTTTTTGTCATGCCGCCGACACCAAAGTTATAGATTCACGCTTAGTGGGCGAGGGTGAGCAAGTGCGTCGTCGCCGTGAGTGTCCTGCCTGTGGCGAGCGTTTTACCACCTTTGAAGGCGCAGAATTGGTTACGCCCAGAGTCATCAAGTCAAACGGCAGTCGAGAGCCATTTGATGATGATAAGCTGCGAAAAAGTATGATGCACTCCCTGCAAAAACGACCTGTTAGTATCGAAAAAATCGACCGCGCTATTCAAGTCATTCAGCAGCAATTACGGGCATCGGGCGAGCGTGAAGTGAAATCACGTTTCATTGGTGAGATGGTGATGACTGAGTTAGGCAAACTCGACAAAGTCGCTTATGTGCGTTTTGCCTCGGTGTATCGTGACTTTCAAGATGTAGACGCGTTTCAGGCGGAAATTGACAAGCTCAATCAAAATGAGCCAACACCGTGAGCGATACCCAATATATGGCACGCGCCTTACAACTGGCTGCCGAAGGTTTATACACCACGCAACCCAATCCGCGTGTTGGTTGTGTCATTGTCAAAGATGGGCAAATTGTCGGTGAAGGTTTTCATGCGCGTGCAGGTCAACCTCATGCCGAAGTTCACGCCTTACGGCAAGCAGGCGAGTTAGCACAAGGCGCAACAGCCTATGTCACCTTAGAGCCGTGTGCCCATTTTGGCCGAACGCCGCCTTGTGCCAATGCCCTGATCAACGCACAAGTGGCGCGAGTGGTGATTGCTGCCTTAGACAGCAATCCCTTAGTGGCAGGCAAAGGCCAAGCCATGTTAGCAGCGGCAGGCATTAGTACGACAGTAGGTGTTTTAGAACAAGAAGCCATCGCCTTAAATAAAGGGTTTTTTCAGCGCATGGCAGGTGGCTTGCCGTATGTACGTGTGAAAACGGCCGCTAGTTTTGATGGCCGTACCGCCATGCAATCGGGCGAGTCGAAATGGATTACTGGCGCAGATGCTCGGCTAGATGTACAAAAATGGCGCGCGCAAAGTGGCGCGATTATTACGGGAATTGGCACAGTCCTAGCCGATAATCCTTCATTGACGGTACGGCCAGCAGAATGGACAGACTGGCATTATGGCGAAGTTGTACAGCCGAAACGAGTGATTTTAGATTCACAATTACGTATCAGTGTGGATGCGCTGATCTTGCAAACACAAGGGGTGATTGTGGTGACGCAGCAAGCGGTTAGTCATCCTAAAGTTGAGCAATTACAGGCATTAGGGGTGGATGTTTGGTGTAGCCCTCACCCCAACCCTCTCCCTCAGGGAGAGGGGGTTCTAAGGCAAGTATTAACCAAACTAGCAGGGCTGGGTATCAATGATGTATTAGTCGAAGCAGGGGCAACGGTTGCAGGGGCATTTGTGGAAGCAAACTTAGTCGATGAATGGGTGCTGTATTTTGCGCCAACATTGATGGGCAGTGCGGCAAAACCGATGTTTGAATGGCCGATTCAAGTGATGGCGC
>JBKJUH010000423.1:0-20768 GCA_046590075.1 Agitococcus sp. | reverse complement strand
GTCAGAATCAAAATAAACATCACTTGGCCGTCAGGTTGACCCCAGCGACTACCCGCAACGACAAATGCCAATGCCGCGGCATTCATCATCACTTCGATGCACATCAGTACAAATAAGATATTGCGACGCACCATCACGCCGATTAACCCTAGTACAAAAAGCACAGCAGCCAGTGCCAGCCCTTGCTCCATCGGTATTGCTATCATACCCGTATCGCCTTTTTTGCTTTGGCGCATTGCGCCTTACTATTTTGAAAGCTGTTTTGCCCTCTCTCTAGCTCTCTCCCTCAGGGAGAGAGGACTTTGCCTCCTCTCCCTGAGGGAGAGGGTTGGGGGAGAGGGCTATAAATTACTCGTCAGCGCGTTTGCCCAAGTGATAAGCCGCCACTAATGCCGCCAGCAATAACAACGAAGCCAATTCGACCACCAACAAATACGGGCCAAACAAGGAAATGCCAACTTGTTTAGCATCGACCATGGTATGTCCTGCGTTATGCCACGCACCTTGAGACAATAAATAAATCATTTCTGCCAATAACACACTCGCCAATGCACAAGGCCCTAGCCATGATTTCGGCTGCATCCATTGTTGTTCTTGGGTTATCACTGCCGAACCCATGTTCAGCATCATCACCACAAAAACAAACAACACCATGATTGCACCTGCATACACAATCACTTCTAATGCACCCGCAAACGGTGCGCCCAACATAAAGAAAATCATCGCCACCGCTAATAACGACACAATCAAGCTCAATAAGGCATGAACAGGATTGGTGTTAGTAATGACACGCACTGTGGCATAAATGGCAATTGCCGCCGCGAGATAAAACGCTATTTCCATCATCAACCTCGCAAAATTAGGGCATCAAGCTCTTCACATCAATCGGAGCTGCTTCGTTTTGAGCTTCGCCTTTGGCTTTGCCCGCAACGGCCATACCCGAGACACGATAGAAGTTATAGTCTGGATTTTTGCCTGAACCCGCAATCAACAAATGTTCTTTTTCATAAACCAAGTTTTGACGGTCAAATTCGGCCATTTCAAAGTCTGGCGTTAATTGAATCGCCGTCGTTGGGCACGCTTCTTCACACATTCCGCAAAAAATACAACGCGAGAAGTTAATGCGAAAAAACTCAGGATACCAACGACCATCTTCGGTTTCCGCTTTTTGCAGCGAAATACAACCGACAGGACAAGCCACCGCACATAAGTTACAAGCGACACAACGCTCTTCGCCGTCAGGGTCACGCGTTAAGACAATACGACCACGATAACGCGGCGGTAAATAGACTTTTTCTTCGGGATATTGAATGGTGTCACGTTTACGAAAACCGTGGCTAAACACCATATACATACTACGAAGCTGTGTGCCCGCGCCTTTTACTAAGGAAATAATATCTTTAATCATGTTATTGCCCTACATACAAAATAACGGCGGCCGTGACTAATAAGTTAATCAATGTCAGTGGCAAACACACCAACCAGCTAAACTTCATGACGTGGTCATAACGCGGACGCATTAACGCACCGCGCACCAAGACAAACATCATAATAAAGAACGCTGTTTTACCTGCAAACCAGAAGAAGGCAGGAATAAAATCAAGGAATGGTAAGGGTTTCCAGCCGCCAAAAAACAAACTAACGATTAAAGCAGATACCACGACTACGCCAATATATTCAGCGACAAAGAACATGCCCCACTTCATACCTGAATATTCAATATGATAACCATCGGCTAATTCTTGTTCGGCCTCGGGTTGGTCAAAAGGATGACGGTGAGTAATGGCAATACCTGCAATCATAAAGGTACAGAAACCAAAAAACTGGGGAATAATATTCCATACCGTACTTTGAGCTTCGACAATATCACGCAAATTAAACGAGCCAGCTTGAGCAACCACACCCATTAATGACAAGCCCATAAACACTTCATAGCTCAATGTTTGCGCGGCGGCGCGTAAACCACCCAACAAGGCATATTTGTTATTGGATGACCACGCAGCAAACATCACCGAATAAACGGCTAAACCCGCCATACCAAAGAAAAATAACAACCCGACATTTAAGTCCACTACGCCCCATGTGGGTGTGATGGGCACAATCGCCATCGACAGTAACAGTGTACCCATGGCAATTGCTGGTGCTAAACGGAAGGTGAAGACATCGGCAAAGGTTGGCGTCCAATCTTCTTTGAAAAACATTTTCAGCATATCGGCAACGATTTGAAACATGCCATAGGGGCCAACGCGGTTAGGACCATAACGATCTTGCCACCATGCTAATAAACGTCGCTCAATAAAACTCAATAATGCCGCGGAAATAACCGTCACCAGCAAAATAACCACTGCTTGAAAGATGGTATAGAGAATGTGGATGACATCAGGGGTGAGCCAAGCAAACATTACACGCCCTCCCCTACGACGGTCGCCCATTCATTGCCTTGGATCACGGGCACATCCGCCAAACCCACAGGAACACCTAAAGTGCCTTCGGGTTGAGTCGGGTCGATACGTGCGATGATTTTTACTAATTTCATATTGAGGCCAACAACTACAGTCTGCTGGTCGGCAATACCTAAACGCTGGGCATCACGCTCGGATAAGGACACATAGGCTTCAGCAAGACGGCTGGCCATGACTGGGGCCCGCGCTGATAACTCGTCGCTACCAAAAATATGATGAATCGGTTGCACGAAGAATTTATCGGCAACGGGCGTAAATGGCACAGGAATAGTGCTGTGATAACCGCCTGCGTGACGCGGTAAGCTATCAAACAAACGCACGCCTGCATCGCCCTTGCGTGAATGACCGCCCACTTCGTCTTGGAATTTGTTCCATGCTTGTGGTGAATTCCAACCTGGTGCCCATGCAAACGACGTTAAGGCCGCATTGTTATCGACACCGACATAACCTTCCATCGAATAGGCCAAGGCACTGTCTTGGTCTTGCGGTTGACGCGGTTCATGGACGCTAATGTCGGCACGCATAGCGGTTCGGCCACTGTAACGACGGGGTTCACGCGCTAATTTTAAGCCTTTAATACGGAATAAAGCATTGGGAGCAGCCGCGACAATGCCTGCTAATGTGGGGACAACGTGGGCAACATCAGCAATCACTTCGTCTAATTGTGTCCAATTAATCTCGGTACTGCTCATGCCTGTATGCACAGCATGTAACCAACGCCAGCCTTCTTTAATTTGGAAGTCTGGCTTGTAATACGAGGCATCATAGACTTGGAAGAAACGCTGGGCACGACCTTCATTATTAACCGCAGTACCATCACCTTCGGCAAAACTCGCTGCTGATAACACAATATGAGCTTTTTCTACCGTTGCTGTGTGTTGATGGTCAAGAACGATGATGTGTTTGGCCGCCTGTAAGGCTGCATCAACAACATTGGCTGGCAAACGACGATATAAGTCATTTTCAGCAATCACCACCGCATCGTAAGCACCACTTTTTAGAGCGTTTAATGCTGCATCTAAATCTTGGCCACCGAGTAAGCTCACACCTAAGCTGTTAACTTCAGGTACTACCAACGTGATAGCCGCTTTTTTGCCGCGAATTAACAAGGCTTGGACGATATTCGTCGCTGCTTGCAATAACTCAATGCTGGCGGACGATGTACCTGCCACCACTAAGGGATTTTCAGCGGCTAATAAATCAGCCGCCACACTTTTTACCCAAACAAAAGCATCTAAACTGAGATTGGCTACTGCGGGCGCGTTGTTATCAATTTCGTGGGCAATGGCAAAACCCAAACGGGCTTGGTCAGTGACATTAGCCATGCAAACTTCTTTAGCAATATCGTCTAAGCGTGTACCACTAAAACTGGTGATATACACTGGCGATAATTCATGCTGGGCGATGTTTTGTACCGCCAAATTTTGCCAGTCGGCGGTTTTGCGTTGTTCGGCTAATTTTTCGGCACGATTTTTAGCACTTTGACGTAAGGCCAAGGCAATACGCGGCGCGGTTTGCGTGACATCTTCACCCAAGACTAAAACCGCATCTTTACTTTCAATATCGCGTAATGACGGTGTGTCGATGGCTTCGGTTTGCAGAATTTTCGCCACAAAATCAACACGTTGTTGTTCGGATGCCGTCATACCTGTGGAGAAGTTTTCAGCTCCGACTAATTGCCGCAAGGCAAAATTGGTTTCGATACTGGCGCGTGGCGAACCAATACCTAAGACTTTTTTGCCTGTTAAGGCTGCAATCGCTGAGTCTAAGGCATTATCAACCGTCGTCATGGTTAATTGTTCTGCTTGACGTATTAACGGCTGACGTGGACGGTCGTCACGATTGACATACCCATAACCAAATCGGCCACGGTCACACAAGAAATAATGATTTACCGAGCCATTGTAACGATTTTCGATACGACGAATTTCGCCATAACGCTCACCCGGACTGGTATTACAACCAACAGAACATTGTTGGCAAATGCTCGGGGCGTACTGCATATCCCATTTACGGTTATAACGCTCAGAATGGGTTTTGTCGGTGAACACGCCTGTTGGACAGACTTCAACTAAGTTACCCGAAAATTCACTTTGCAAAGTACCGCTTTCAGCACGACCAAAATAGACGTTATCGTGTGCGCCATAGACACCTAAATCTTCGCCACCTGCATAATCTTTGTAATAACGCACACAACGATAACAAGCGATACAGCGATTCATTTCGTGACTAACAAACGGGCCTAAATCTTGGTTTAGATGGGTACGTTTAGTAAAGCGATAACGGCGGGTATCGTGGCCAGTCATCACCGTCATATCTTGTAAATGGCAATGGCCGCCTTCTTCACAGACAGGGCAATCGTGCGGATGATTGGTCATTAACCATTCAACAACACTGGCACGGAAATCGGTCGCCTCTTGGTCATCAATCGAAATAAAGGTGTTGTCAGTTGATGGTGTCATACACGACATAACAATACGGCCACGCTTATCTTCGGCGTTGGCGTATTGTTTGACCGCGCATTGACGGCAAGCACCGACACTACCCAGTTCAGGATGCCAGCAGAAATAGGGAATATCTAATCCCAAAGACAAACACGCACGCAGCAGGTTATCAGCACCATTGACGTCGTACTGTTTGCCATCGACAAAAATCGTTGCCATGCTTGTTTACCCGTTTACTGTGGCGGTCGCTGGCGCGATGCCTTGTTCAAATTCAGAGCGGAAATATTTTAACGCGCTCATCAATGGTTCCATTGCACCCGGTGCATGAGCGCAAAATGTTTTACCAATCCATAAATCACGGGTCAGTTTGCTTAATTGCTCAATATCGTCGGCAGTGCCTTCACCGCGCTCTAAGGCGAGAAGAATCTTCACTCCCCACGGTAAACCGTCACGGCAGGGTGTACACCAACCACACGATTCACGTGCAAAAAACTCTTCAAGGTTACGCAATACCGAAATCATATTTTGCTTGTGGTCAACCACCATAATTAAGCCCGTACCCATACGGCTACCGGCTTTACTGATGGTGTCGTAATCCATGGCTAAATCAAGATGACTGGGCAATAAGAAGTCGGTTGATGCGCCACCCGGCAACCAGCATTTGAGCTCTAAACCGTCTTGCATACCGCCTGCGTGCACTTCCAATAACTCACGGCAGGTGGTACCTATCGGCAATTCCCACACGCCTGTACGTTTAGCGCGCCCCGAAACACCATACAATTTAGTACCCGAATCAGGGCTTTTACCTTCCGATAAACCTTTAAACCAATCAGCACCACGCATGACAATCGCAGGCACGTTACATAAGGTTTCGACATTATTAACGATAGTTGGTTTACCCCAAGCTCCCGCAATTTGTGGGAATGGTGGCTTGGCGCGTGGATTGGCACGACGACCTTCAAGCGAGTTAATTAACGCCGTTTCTTCGCCACAAATATAACGGCCTGCGCCTGTATGCACATATAAGTCCATACTCCAGCCCGAACCTAAAATATTGTCGCCTAAGTAACCTGCGGCTTTCGCTTGTTTGATGGCATCATTAAGGCGTGCTGCCGCCAAAACATATTCGCCACGCAAAAAGATATAAGCGCGTGTCGCTTGAATGGCATAACCCGAAACAATCATGGACTCGACTAATT
Source organism: Agitococcus sp. (assembly GCA_046590075.1). Lineage (GTDB taxonomy): Bacteria > Pseudomonadota > Gammaproteobacteria > Pseudomonadales > Moraxellaceae > Agitococcus. The sequence continues at coordinate 14,663 of JBKJUH010000423.1, read as the reverse complement.
GATGGGGTAACTTTTCCATCAATAAACGGTCTTTGAAAGTGCCTGGTTCCATTTCGTCTGCGTTACAGACGAGGTATTTTATGCCTGCATCCTTGCCCATCGGAATCAAACTCCACTTTACGCCCGTGGGAAAGCCTGCGCCGCCCCGTCCACGTAAATTAGCGTCTTTCACCTCTTTTTGTACATCTAAAGGTGACATCTCTTGGATGACTTTGCGCACAGCCGCATAACCTTCTAAGGCCTCATAGGCTTTAATATCAGTAATGGCATCGCCATGTTGCAGTCGCCATGTTAATGGCCGAGTGTCGGCAGATATCACCGTCATGGATACTGCTCCAATAAAGAAGAAATCTGGTCGATGCTGACAGGGCCGTGGGTATCTTCGTCAATCATTAACGTCGGCCCTTTGTCACAGTTGCCTAAGCAACAAATCGGCAATAGTGTAAAACGGTCATCGGCGGTGGTTTGACCATAATCAATGCCTAAATTAGCCTTGATGGCCGCAATTAAATCTTCGTAACCTGTTAAAAAACAACCAATACTATCGCAAACCATAATGACATGGCGGCCTACAGGCTTACGGTAAATCTTGTTATAAAACGTCGCCACACCATCGACATCGGTCGCAGGAATTTTCAAAATATCGGCAATGGCATAAATGGCACTATCTGTTACCCAGCCGTGCTTTTTTTGCACAATTTTGAGGGCATCAATGGTGGCGGCACGCGAATCTTCGTAATGGTCTAATGAGTGTTCAATGTCATGGCGTTCTTGCTCAGACATGACATAACCATCAGTAAATTTTGGTCGGCGGTCGGTACAAATAATCATGGTGAAATCCCCAATTAGCGGTCAACGTCGGCCATAACAAAGTCGATACTGGCCAAATACGCAATCAAATCAGGAATCATGCTGCCACGAATCACCGCAGGAATTTGCTGTAAATGGGGGAAACTGGGCGTACGAATACGCGTTCTATAGCTCATGGTCGCTTTATCACTGGTTAAGTAATAACTGTTAATGCCTTTAGTGGCTTCAATCATTTGACTCGATTCGCCCGCAGGCATAATTGGCCCCCACGACACACTCAAGAAGTGGGTAATCAAGGTTTCAATATCTTGGAGGGTTTTTTCTTTTGGTGGTGGGCACGTCAGTGGATGATCAGCTTTATAAGCGCCAGCAGGCATGTGCTCTAAACATTGCTTGATAATGCGTAAACTTTGACGCATTTCTTCGATACGCACCAGACAACGGTCATACGCATCGCCGTTGTGCGCGAGTGGCACCTCAAAATCAAAGTTCTCGTAGCCTGAATACGGACGCGCTTTACGCAAGTCAAAGTCCACGCCTGTGGCACGTAAACCTGGCCCTGTCACACCCCAAGCAATCGCTTCATCAGCATTATATTGCGCGACCCCTATAGTACGAGCGCGCAAAATACCGTTTTGAATGGCGGCTTTGACGTATTCGTCTAAACGCTTGGGCATCCAGTCGATAAAGTCTTTGACTAACTTTTCCCAACCGCGTGGTAAATCATGGGCGACACCCCCAATACGGAACCATGCAGGGTGCATACGACCACCTGTAATCGCTTCAATGACATCATAGGCTTTCATACGGTCGGTAAACATAAAGAAAATCGGCGTCATACCACCGACATCCTGAATATACGTGCCTAAAAATAACAAATGGCTGGTGATACGGAAAAACTCGACCATCATCACACGAATGGTTTTCACACGATCAGGCACGGTAATGCATGCTAATTTTTCTACTGCCAACACATAGGGCAAGTTATTCATCACGCCACCGAGGTAATCAATACGATCGGTGTAAGGAATATAACTATGCCAAGATTGGCGTTCGGCCATTTTTTCGGCACCACGATGGTGATATCCAATATCAGGCACACAATCGACAATTTCTTCGCCATCTAACTGCAAGACAATACGAAAAGCACCATGAGCCGAAGGATGGTTCGGTCCTAAATTAAGGAACATGAAATCTTCGTCTTTAGTGCCTCGCTTCATGCCCCATTCTTCGGGGTTAAAACGCAAGGCTTCTTGCTCAGCATCTTGCTTGGCAGCATCGAGCATAAACGGATCAAATTCGGTGGCACGCGCTGGATAATCTTTACGTAAAGGATGCCCCGTCCAAGTACGCGGCAACATAATGCGTACTAATAAGGGATGGCCATCAAAAACGATGCCAAACAAATCCCACACTTCACGCTCATACCAATTGGCATTTGGCCAAATCGGAATAACGCTCGGCAAATTCAGGCTATCGCCAGATAACGCCACTTTGATGCGCACATCACTATTACGGCCAATGGATAACAGGTGATAAAAGACGGTAAAGTCCGATGCAGGCAAGCCTTGTCGATGCGTACGCAAACGCTCATCCATTGCGCTCAAGTCATATAACATGGCGTACGGACGCGGCAGATGACGCAAAAAACGCAAAACTTCAACGACTTTATCGCGAGACACCCACAACGTTGGCACATCATCTTTGGTTGGCTGCAAGACAAACGTTTGCTCGCCAAAATGGGCATATAGTTCGCGCACTACCTCAGGCAAGGCAGTGTTTAGGGCTGCATGATCGGTCATCTATCGACTCATCACTAAAAGTAAAAGCTATAATAAATTCACCCTCACCCCAACCCCCTCCCTCAGGGAGAGGGGGCTAGGCTCTCTCTCCCTGAGGGAGAGAGCTAGAGAGAGGGCTATCTTAGGACTTACGCAGTTATCGCTTATTTGTTCACATTTCAGCCGCCTTAGGCGGCTTTATGTTCACAAAACGCGCTAATCGCGGCGCGATGCGTAAGTCCAGATCTTAAACTTGGTCTGGTGTCCGCAAATTGGTCACGCTAATGCGCTCGGCTTGTTTGACATCACGCTCGACAGGCATGATGGGCCGATAAACACCTTGGTCGCCACCCACCCATGATAAGGGCCGACGCTCTTTGCCTATCGATTCTTGTAATAACATTAAGCCCTGAAGAAAGGCTTCTGGACGCGGCGGACAACCCGGAATATACAAATCTACAGGCAAGAACTTATCTACACCCTGCACTACCGAATAAATATCGTACATACCGCCTGAGTTGGCGCATGCACCCATCGAAATCACCCATTTTGGCTCTAACATTTGCTCATATAAACGCTGAACAACAGGTGCCATTTTGATAAAACACGTACCTGCAATCACCATCAAATCGGCTTGACGCGGTGACGCACGAATCACCTCCGCACCAAAACGCGCTAAATCATGGGGCGCAGTAAAAGCGGTTGCCATTTCGACATAACAACAAGACAAACCAAAGTTATACGGCCAAAGTGAGTTTTTACGTCCCCAGTTCACCGCACCATGCAGCATATCTTCAAGTTTGCCCATATATATATTTTTATGGACTTGGTCTTCTAATGGATCGCCAACGATTTCGCGGCTTTGTTCGGGATAACGCTTTTGTGGATTATTCGGATCAATACGCGTCAGGGTGTAGTCCATCAGTCAGACCTCAAGTAGTATGCTGTTTGTGTGCTTTAATACGGCGACGACGCGATTCTGGCGACCAATCTAATGCCCCTAAACGCCAAATATAAATTAAGCCCACCAACAAAACAGTAATAAAAATAATGGCTTCGATAAAACCCGCCCAGCCACTTTCACGCACGGACACCGCCCACGCATAAAGAAAGAGAGCTTCAATATCGAAAATAACAAAAAACATGGCAATGAGATAAAATTTGGCAGAGAAGCGCATTCTTGCGCCACCGACGGGCACAATGCCTGATTCAAAGGGTTCGTTTTTGGCTCGACCAGAAGTACGGCCACCCATCAACACAGGAATAGCCAACATAAACGCGCAGATAAAGACGATGCCGAAAATATAAACAGCAAAAGACCAGTTATGCGCCATTGCATCAACAGGGGACATGCTGGGAACTCCTAGCACTGGGTAATTCATTGGGGATTTGCTTTGTGTGCTGCAAAAACAGACAACATTGATACACAATTGCTGCCATTATACTACAGAAGCAATTCCATGTACTAGATGAGGATTTGAGTGAAGATGTGATCGTTTAGACGGAAATAAAGTACCGAAAACAGAGGGATGTGGCGAATTACTATATGCTGAGGTGAACTCCAGCCTACTTTACTTTGGCTATTGCATCTTCAATAACCGCCCTAATTTCACTACATTGCCGCTCTTTTTTCACTTGTTCAAACAACAACTTAGCTTCTGGCCAGCCTTGCGTCAACATCGCTAACCATTGTTTATAACGACCCACTACCCCCAGATCTGACCACTTCAACACACTTTTGCCGTCAAGATGATAAGGACTCACATCCATATTGCGCATTCCCTCCAAAAATACCAATTGCCATTTTAAGAGTTCAGCCCACCTTAGTTCGCTGTTTTCACCGCGTAATTGGCGAATAAAATCAGGCCGAATCACCGCACCTCGACCGATCATCAAATCATCACACTGAGAATCTAGCCGACATTTTGCAGCGTCATGCAGATTACAAATATCACCATTGGCAAAAATGGGTATGTTTAGTTGCTGACGAATTTGGGCTAAGACGTGCCAATGGGCAGGGGGGCGATAACCATCGGCCTTGGTACGCGCATGAACCGTCAACCAATTTGCCCCTGCACTTTCAACGGCATGAGCATTATCCAGCAACCGAGAATGGTCGTTAACCCCTAAACGCATTTTGGCACTGACAGGAATAAGACTAGGAACGGCTTTTCTGACGGCGGCAATAATGGCATGAACGGTTTCAGGCTCATCTAACAATATTGCTCCTCCCCGATGCGAGTTAACTGTTTTGGCAGGGCAGCCAAAATTCAAATCTATGGCTACCGCACCTAATTCAGCAGCACGAGCGGCATTATCAGCCATCAGTAACGGTTCGCTACCTAATAATTGAATATGCACGGGTGTCCCCACCAGCGTTTTGCCATTATTCAAGAGTTCTGGACAATATTGATAAAAGGTATGAGCAGGCAATAGATGATTAGTGACACGAATAAACTCTGTGACGCACCAATCAAAACCATGTTGACCTGCGATACGCGTTAACAGATCTCGCATATGGACATCGGTTAACCCTTCCATGGGGGCGAGGATAATTTTCATGGGGAAACTATTTTAAGTGGATTTAAAGGTGTACGTGATGGTCATGTAGTAATAATACTTAACCCTTGTTACTTAAATGGATTAATTAGCGTAATGCCACAACCTTCAAAATCTTTGATATTACGCGTAGCAATAGCAAAATGATGCACTTGTGCAATAGCAGCTATTTGAGCATCACAAGTACTCATGGGTTTACCTTGATGTTGCCGTAAAGAGCGAATTGCGCCGTAAGATTTAGCGGAATTTTTATCAAAATCAAGAATATTATTTGCAAAACCACGCGCAATAAACTGTTCAAAACTTTGAGTTAATTGGGTTCGCTTTTTGCCATCAGCCAATAAATCTAAACCGAAATAAATCTCTGAAATAACCACGCTTGGTAAGTACAACGAATGTATAGGCTGAGCATCTAACCATGCACACACCTGTAAATTTGGTGTTTTCTGCATAAAATTAGAGACAACATTTGTATCTAAGATAATCATTCAAAAGTCACCGCTTGCCCATGCTCACGCTCAGGAAGCTGAAACTCTACGTCATCCTGATGCTCAACAGATGCAAATATCCGCAGTGCTAAGGTACCCAAACCTTCATTTTCAGCCTCGATAGGCTCTTCATCTAGCACCATAAAAATCACCTCTGTTTTGCGGTGTTGCAACTCAGGCGGCACAGGAATGGTTGCTTGAATATCGTTGTAAATTTGGCGATATGCATACATCATCGTTCTCAGCTTGATAATTAAGCAGTGTTTACTATAGCAAAAAAGTTCAACATCTACTTGCCCCGCCGCTCCTCATCCCACTTCTTTTGCCGATCTTCATTAATAAAATCAGGAAACCATTTGACACGCGGAAAAAATAACACCCGCACCAAACCAACCAACATCCACAAATAACAACCACTAAAAACAAATCCACACCACCACGTCACATATTCAAAATGAGGAGACACATATTTAATGCCCCACCACGAAATCACATCAGTAAAAGAAGCCGCTAAACCTAAAGGAAATATCCATTGATAGAGTTTTAAACGGTTAAAATGCAGCGAGAAAGGAATACCGATAATAAAAAAGCTGGTGGTAAAACCAAATAAATGGGCATGCGTAAATGCGATCAGTTTGCCTATACCCATTTGCTGAAAATAGGCTTCGGCACTGCCATGTAAACCAATTTGATAATGCGCTTCAAGGCCACCAAAAATAAAGGCAACACCAAACAAAATCACCGCTATACCAATACCGCGTTGCGCGGCAACAGGCAAGTCATGCAAATCAAAGTGCATATCCGTTTCTTTAAACGGAATCAGCCATTTGACAATAAAACAAAAAGCAAAGAAAAAGGCTAACAAAGTCGCAGGAGCACCATAAAGCAACCAATCGGGTTTGGGTTCAGGCGTATGCACTAATGCCGCTTCGGGAATCGGTTGATTGCTAAAAAAATCAATATCAGGTTCTGCCCCCCAAACAACAGCCGACAACGCCATTAATAGTGTCAAGCAGGCAAAAAATCGCTTCACCTCTACGCTCCTTTTAGACGTAAATACAATAACGCCCCTGCATTTTTAACAGCTTGCGTAATGGCAGTATCAATATTCGTGCCTGTTGCGGCTGGCACACTTTGCACCGCTATACCCACGAGGCGGTCATAGACTTTGCTCGTTTTGGCCGTAGGCACATTTTTGGCATTCATCACTTGTACTTTGCTAATGTTGAGCTGTTTGTCGGTGGTCATTAACAAATAAAAGGTTTTGCCCTGAAAAACGACAGGAAAAATCAGAGCAGTGCCCGCAGGACGCTGATTTTCCACAGGAATATAAATAGTATTTTCGTCTGCGACACTTAAGGTTGCGCCCATAGTTTTGGCGGCAGCGATGTCTGCTGGCGTTAATGTTGCATCTTTTACCAACCAACTACGAATGGTGGGGAATAAGGCTTGTACTTCCTTGGGTATTAAACTGGCTAAATCTAACCAATTCCCTGCTTTATGGGGGGTAGAGTTTTTATCGCCTGCATTGGCTTTGGCTTGCGCTTCAATGGCATTAGTAAAACCATCACCATCACTATCGAATAAGGCTATTTTAGTCAACGAACTGGCGTTTTTGCCATTGTCTTTGAAGGCTTTGCCAAAGGCATTTAACGGTGTGCCACCACCTTCAGTATGGCAAGCATGGCACGAGGGCATATAACCGTATTGTTGTTTGTAGATACGAGCAAATGCGGGCATTGCTTGTGCAGGAATCGCTTGCAATATCAATAAGATGGCTGTGATTAGCCCTGTCGTTATGCGCATTATTACTTTCCTCAAAAATCAAATAAACTCGGTACGGTGTCGCGCATTTTTTGCCGTTGAGCATCACCTGCCGCACCTTTATCTTTGAGACGATGATACTGCACGGAGTCGCGTGGTGGCATTAATTTACTGGCTTTATCTGTGCCTTCGTAACGCTCCCAATCCAAAGCATCGCGAATTTCTTTTTTCGCTTTGATGTTATCAAGCACCGCTTGCTCATTAGTGCCTGCCATAAAATTCAAACGCTTGGCAGGGTTACCACGATGACAGGCAAAACAATTGTCGGCAAAGTTTTGTAACTCTGGAAATTGTTTGATGGTTAATGGTGGCACGCCCGACACAACAGGTGGCGACATATCATCGGTTTTTAAGCAACAGTATTCACGCGGTTTACCGAGTAAGGCTTGCATCATAGCGACACGCGAAAAAGGTTTGGCGGCAAATACTTCATCGGGCAAGGCATTCACTTTGGCTTGCAGTTTTTTCACATCATGGCCGTGATTTTCCGCCAGTGTTGTTAAGTCGGCTTCGGTAAAGAAGCTAGCAATACCATAAACGCCATCTATATCTTGTGCGTGTAATGTTTTTTTCGGTGCGCGAATGGTTAAGGGGTCAAGCTCTTTACGTAACGGCGGTAATTTATCAAAAGCCGATAAGTCTTCGTTGTCTTTGGCACCTTCGCCAAAATGAATCTCTCGCGTAACTAAGGAACGTAACCAACCCTTGAAACCTTGTTTTTCGCCAATCGGGTCGCGATTTAATAAGTCCGACTCTGTGACTTGAATGCCTTCTTTGGGAAAAGTAGCTGCTTGTAATTGACGGAGTTGTTTGGCTTCCGCGCTATCGGGGTTAAAACCCCCTGCATTATCGGCATATTGAAAAGCCAAGGACAACATTTGCCGACGACAGGCATTGCCTTGTTCGCCACAACCATCCAGCCATAAACGTTGCGTGGCTTGATAAAAATTACCGATATCGGTTAATTGGTCAAAACGTTCAGACTGCGATAAAGGTTGTTGTACGGCAACGCCTTCATAGGGCTTATTGCCACGCGCCGCGCTAATAGCGGCAATGGTTGCTTGTTGGCCGTTAGTTTCATTCCAAGGTCGTTGCGAGAAAATAGGCGCGCCACCATTTTGATGGCAAGTGGTACAAATCGCTCGGCGCGCATAAACAATACGCGGCACACAACCTGCACAATAATTTTGTACCAGTTGAAACTCAAAACGCCCTGCCGCTTCGTTATAACTCAGCACTTCTATTTCGTGGGCATTTTCGACAAAACCTAAAAATAATTGGCCACGCGCCGCTAAACCTAAGCCGACAGCAGGGTTATTACCGTCAAAGTCTGCGGCAACGACAATACGTGGATGGGCGTTATCAGCCTGACCTTTTAATAATGAGCGACCATTTGGAATTAATAACGTCACAGGTTCTTGACCTGTAGGATTTTGCTCTTTTAATAAATGAATTAACTTGCTAAAGGGGTACGGTAAACCATCATTTTGAACGACTAAATGGTCAAATAAAGAGCGCGTACCAACGGGCGGTAAATCGGTATCAGGGATGATGTGTTGCGAAAAATATTTTTTTGTCGGCGGCGTACTGTTAGCCAATTCCGTAATGGGCAGCGTACTTTGCGTATTGGCGAACCAAAGCATAACGGCAACGAGGACAAAGAATAATCCGCCCCCCATAATTATTTTACGTTTCTTCATATTTTTTTCCAAAGAGTAAGGGCGATTCACGAATCGCCCTTACTTTTGCCACTGTTCATACAACAACTAGGCTTACATCATTTTCAAGAATTCACGCAAGGCGCGTTTATCTTGTGGTGTTAAATCAATACCAAATTGATGGCCTTTGTTTTCAACCACATCATCACATTTCATAAACAACGGACGGTGCGGATTAGAAGAAATAACATGGGCGACAGGCGTACCTTTTTTAACAGGTAACAAGGCGGGACCTTGTGCATCTTCACGACCTGAAATTTTGATATCTTCAGTCAGACCCGTAATTTTTTCTGGACGATGCGGTGACACATTAGGATTATCGGAGGTCATCAATTCGTCAAAAGCGTCATCAAACTGTTTGATACGACCACTCAAGCTGAAATCAGGTGCACCATCAGGCGTGAAAGTGACTTCACCAATGGCATTATTATGCATAAATGGCGCAGTAGCCCAAACGGACAACAACGAAATATTACGCATATAACCTGGCCCACCTTCAATTTTACGCTCACCAAACGCCATGCCACCAATTAACGGAATCAAGCGATTAAATACTTGTTTGACGCTACCTGGTGAGGGTGAGTTTTTGTAAGTTTCCGAAGCAAACTCTTCCCAAATATGGCCTTGGTTATGGTTGTCATGCAAAGCACGACACATATTCGTACCGACAATATTAAAGGGCGTGCGTTCGTCGTTACCTAACCAATCCTGTCCAAAAATACCTTTATCGGCAAACTGTTTAGGACGTAATTGGCCTTTAACATCTTTGGCAAAGTATTTACTCATAAACGCTGCATCTTTGAGCTGGGCGGCAGAAAACTCATGACGCCAGTAATCTTCTTTACCAAAGACATGACCTTCGTAAAACTTCGCCATCGCATTTTTATCAGCACGAATATTTTCAGGTGCCATTTTTGAACTATGGCAACTGGCACATTCACGGGCAAACACCTCATGGCCTTGGGCAACAGCTTTCAAATCAATGGATTGTTTACCGTGAGAGTTATCTTTGTTGTCTTTAGCGGCCAACAAATAGGTGGGTCCGCCTGTTAACAAGAACGCGGTTAGGTCGTCCATTTTGCTATCGGCGTAGTTCCACGCATCACATTGATTGGCACACTGCATAATTCGCATCGGGCTTTGTTTAGTGCCACGGCCAAAAAACTGACCTGGATAGGGGAAATTAGGCGTCCAACATTCTTCGGTACACATACCAATGTTGACATAGACACGAATCAACGCTAAATGCTCACCAACGGTATCTTCCGCGCCTTTTAACACATGACGGGTCATGGCTTTTTTGATGTCGCCAGTGACGGGGTCTTTCATTTCATGTTCAAACAAACGCTTGTTATGAAAGTCCATGATGTTGTTTTGTGTACCCGGATTATGCTGCCAATCCGAAGCAACAACAGAGGTATCAATCGTGCCTAAACGCCCTGCTAGCACCACTTGGTTGGCTAAATGACTCGACGGTACACCTTGAAAAAACGCTAAAGGTTGACGAATATGCTGGTTGCCAATGGTGGCACTCAAATTTGTCCATTTAGGTTGATTGGGGTTTTCGGGCGGATTAGTCGGATCAAAACCGACGTGACATTGCACGCACGGATGGCCAATGACATAACGCTTGTTTTCTTTAATTTCCGTGGCCGCGTACGGTGCAGTTTGTGGGTCGTAAATCACCTTACCCGTTTTGTCTTTAATGGGGTCGTTATAGTATTTACGATAGCCTAAAACACCTGAAGAATGAGGGTCTTGGCATTTATCATACCAATTGGTTGACGCATCACCGACCACACAATCAGGGTCATTAATTAAACCCCATTTGGTAAAGCGTTGTGTGCGTGTACGGGTATCTAACCACGGGTAATTCATGTTTTCTTTGCCAACGACACGCGCTTGTAACATCATGTTTTCGTCTTGATTACCAAACGTACCTTTGAACCAAACATCACGGCCACGACGCGCTTGCTCACGCATTTGTTGGGCTTTGGCAGGGTCTTTAGCGGCAACATCGGTGAACAAAGCATTGACATAACGACAACCTTCCGCATCGTAGCCTGTCGGTTGGGGTTGGTCGCAAGGCGGCGGAATATATTGAGGAATGGGCTGATAATCCCATGTCACCTTGCCACCCCGTTTGTGGGTGTCCATGGATGTGCCTGTATGCCAGACTTTGCGCGCCGCTAAGGTGTCATAAAAGTGCGCATCAAACCAATTGGCTCTTTGCTTCCAATACGGTGTACCTGTATACACGCCTGTGGTCAATTTGCGGTCAACCAAGTCTGCTAAGGCCACACTACGATTAGTGGAGCGATAAGGCTCGTCGGAAACCGCGACATGACCCGTAGGCAAGTCATATGGGGTTAACGCAGGAATGACGGGCGTGGCGATTTGGTCAGGCACTGGCGGCACAACAGGTGGTGCAGGTGGTAACGTGGCGAAGTGTACAGCAACAGAAATCACCGCAATGGTTGATACCGTGCTAATACCCCAGAATAATTTTTTCATATTGGCTCCCTTTGAGCGTTTGTAGCGGCAGTGTAACTGGATTGTTTTCTGTACACAACTGGTGCAAAAGCTCTAATTTTTGTTTTTATTTCAATGAATTAGCGTGGTTTTATTTAGAGTAAAAACTCTTGTTGACTAGGTGGATGGCACTGAGCATAACGCAATCACTTGTGTGATTGCCAATATTTTTTGCGCTGTCTATTCACGGCTATCTTCGATGATGATTTTGTTGAGCATTTGCTCACTGGCAAGCCATTGTCGCCACACCGCCATTAATACCGCCAAGATGACGGGGCCTAAAAATAAACCTACCATGCCAAAGGCACTCAGTCCGCCCAATACGCCAAACATCACCAATAAAAAAGGAATTTCTGAGGAACTGGAAATGACTAAAGGCCGAATAACATTATCAATCGAACTAATCACTACTGCGCCCCATATCGCCAAACCAATCGCCTCAACGGTATGTCCTTGCACCAACAGCCAAACAGCGACACTACCCCACGCAAAAGGCGTTCCAAAGGGAATCATCGCCACCAAAGTCGTCAATGCGCCTAAAAAAATAGGACTACTCATTCCAGCCACGGCATAACCCACGCCTGCTAAAAATCCCTGCGCCAATGCCGCTAAACCAATGCCGTAAACCACCGCACGCGTGGTATCGCCAATGGCTTTCACATAATGATGAACGTGCTCACCAATGAGCAAACTGAGTGCCCGTTGAATCTGCGCAAGAATCGCCAAGCCATCACGATAAAAGAAAAACAAGGTAAAAAATACCACACCCATTTCACCGACACTTTTACTAATACTACCTGCCACTTGTGCGGCCGCACCAAAACCTTTTTGCAACCACTCTTGCACCTGTGCTTTAAAAATTAAGGGGTTTTGGGTAATGCTATCTAAAAACTGTTGCAACTCATGGGCGAAGGGCAAACGCTGAAGAAAAGGCGGTAAAATCAAGGCACGCTGACTGATTTTTTCGGCAACAACATCGTAAACTTCCATCGCTTCAATACGCAACATAAAGATAAAAAATAATAACGGCAGGGCGATTAATAACGTTAAAGCAACGGTCATTAATGCGGCTGAGACATTAGGCCGATTACCTAAACGTCGATTTAACAGCTCATACATCGGCCACGTCATATACGCCAAAATACCCGCCCATGCCATTGGGCTGATAAATACTTCTAGGACGTAATAACCTAAAATCAACAACAGGCTAATGAGCACAGCAAGAATCAGTCGATGTAAGGTTAACGCTTGAACAGAGGCCATGTTGCATTCCTAAAACAAAGTAAAATCAACCTAGCGTTAGGGTGTTGATTTGATAACGTGTGTTGCGACCGCCACCGTCTAATTTTATTAAGCATTTTTTTAGCACTAAATCGCTTAAATGCCGCGTTGCCGTCGCTTTACTGACTTTAGCCACTTTTTGATATTGAGCGGCACTCATACCAGACTCAAAACCTTTTTCGCCACCATCCAACAAACGATTTAGCACTCTGATTTGTTCTGGTAGTAAACCCACATCATAATGAAGCTGCCAAAAACGTGTTTTTAGCATGGTACGTTCAATGTTGCTAAGTGTATCTTGTAATGAGGCCGCTAATGCCTGCAAAAACCATAATAACCACGCCGTAATATCCAACTCACCGCGTTGGCTTTGCTCCAAAATCTGATAATAATCGTTTCGTCTTGCTAAAAGAGTGGCCGACATTGCATATAAACGAATACTTTGTTGGTCAGCTTGCGCTAATGCTAAATCGGTTAATGCGCGAGTGAGTCGGCCATTGCCATCATCAAAAGGATGCAGGGTCACAAACCAAAAATGACAAATAGCCGCGCGTAATAACGGGTCAAGCAAAGTGTTATGCCGACTTTGCTCAAACCAATCAATAAATTGCTGCAACTCTGACGCTAATACGGTGCGTGGTGGTGCTTCAAAATGAATAGTGGGTTTATCTATACGCCCCGAAACCACTTGCATTGGCTCATCACCACGTAATTGTCCCACGGCAATTTTTTGCCACATTGGCTCGGATGTTGGAAATAGCCACGTATGCCACATTAATAATCGTTGGAGGGTTAACGGACTGTTTATATTACTAATCACATCCCACATGATATTGCTTAAACCTTCGGTGCGCTCAGAAACGGGATAAGGCGTTTCTTCACTCACGCCTAGACGTTTGGCTAACGATGAACGTAAAGACTGGGCATTCAGACTTTCGCCTTCAATGGCTGAGGAGGTGATGATGTTTTGTAGCAGTGTCTCTAAGGCTAATTCGGGAGATGTGATGTTTGATGAGGTACTGGCTTTACCCAATAAAATGCCAAGCGTTAAGCGCACTTGACGCAATACAGGTTGAACTTGCTGCTCTTGCCAAGCAAAATTTGGCCAATCAGCTTGTTGCCATATCCATTTTTGGATGTCACCGCTCATATTTCCCCCCGATGAGCCGAATAAGTGATGGATTCGGCTCAGTTTGTGAGGTGAATATAGGGCTTTATTGGGAATTTTAGCAAATAAAAAACGGCTTGGCTTGCTACAGTGTAATACATCTATTACAATTTTAATGAGTTAAGAGGTTTTTATGATTGAAGTAAAGCGGCTGCCTGAATTTGATAAATGGTTTGAAAACCTAAAAGACACACGCACTCAATCAAGATTAGTGGCACGCCTGAAAAAAGCCTCTTTGGGTAATTTAGGTGATATTAAGCCAGTGGGTGATGGCGTATGGGAAATGCGCGAGTTTTTCGGCTCAGGTTGGCGCATGTATTACATTAAACAAGGTAATGTTGTGATTGTCATGCTGGGTGGTGGTGATAAGTCTACACAACAGCACGATATTCAAAAAGCGATTGCGCTATCTAAAACACTTGAGGATTAAATCATGGTCAAAATTGCAGATTTACCTACCTTTGACGCAGCCGATTATTTGGACAGTGAAGAAGCTATTGCA
>JBKJUH010000311.1:0-9236 GCA_046590075.1 Agitococcus sp. | reverse complement strand
GCACAGGTGTGGTGTTAGGGCGTAATGGCGGTATGTTAAAACGCTTATTACCTGTGTTTGGTTTTAATTTAGGTGGGCGTTTGGGTGATGGTCAGCAATGGTTATCGTGGATTGCCTTACAAGATTATTTAGCCGCCGTTATGTTTTTAATCAGTCATCCTCAATTAAGCGGTGTCTTTAATTTAACCGCCCCACAACCCGTGACCAACAGTGATTTTACCCATACATTAGCTCAGTTATTACATCGCAAAGCATTTTTTCATGTGCCGAGTATTGTCTTGCGTGTGTTAATGGGCGAAATGTCCACCCTACTCTTAGAAGGCCAACGTGTTTTACCGAGCCGACTTTTAGATGCAGGCTTTAGCTTTCGTGCGCCCTCTTTAGAGAAAGCGTTGAAGACTGAATTAGGTGTTTGACTCTGAATACATCTCCCTTCGACTCCGCTCAGGGAGCATTTTTTTCGCGTTGGCTGAGTATTTTTGCTGGCTGAGCGGAGTCGAAGCCTTGTTATTTAGCGAACAAATAATTAACCCGATATTTAATATGCGCCAAACACTCACTCACGCCAAATATATTCATTAAAAATATACTTGCTTTAGGCTTTAGTAAGCGTGGTGGATGTTGAAAAAAACCCATCGGAAAATCGGTGGGTGCAGCTAAAGCCTGAAAACCATAATGGTCAAACGCTAATTTTCCTCGCCCCATGTGCCAAGCATCAGTCACTAGCACAATTTTGTTGACACCTTCTTTTTGCAGCAGGTCTTGGCTAAAACGGGCATTTTCATTGGTATCGTGACTCATTTTTTCTGTCCATTTTGCATCAATACCAAAATCCTGAATGAATGTGCTGGCCATTGCAGGTGCTTCAAACCCTGTCAGCAAAACGGGCAACTGGCTTTCGCGTGCCAAATGAGCGGCATAACGTAACCGAGATAAGGAATGACCGCCCGCTTGCCACGTATTGTGCATTTCTTCGCCTTGATAAAAACCCCCACCCAACACGACAATCGCTTGATAACCCTGCGCTTTTAACTGTGTGGCATTAATAACGGGCGGATATTTACCCAATATCGCCAATAAAATATGCGTCATTAACGGTGTACATAACAGATAAAGACCGAGCATCATGCTAATTAACAACACTTGTGCCATTTTGAAATATCCTTTGTGCCAACAAAATAGCACCAATAATTGGCCATAAATCAATAAAAAAGGGAATGAGAAGAAGGTTTTCATAAATCCTATTAACGAAAAGCGGCAAGGTGCGTTATTCTAGTCTACTTTCTTTTTTGACCCATACACCAAACTATCGCCATGCAAGAAAACTATTTACCCCACGAAATCGAGCCCTCAGTCCAAGCGACATGGGATGCTCAGCAAGCCTTCGCCGCTATAGATAACAGCGACAAGCCTAAATACTACTGTTTGTCGATGTTTCCCTATCCATCGGGCAAGCTGCACATGGGGCACGTTCGTAACTATACCATTGGTGACGTGCTGTCGCGCTTTAAGAAGATGCAAGGCTTTAACGTATTACAACCGATGGGTTGGGATGCCTTTGGCCTACCTGCCGAAAACGCAGCGATGAAAAATAACGTGCCACCTGCGGGCTGGACGTACAGCAACATCGCCTACATGAAACAGCAATTACAAGCTTTAGGCTTAGGGGTGGATTGGACACGCGAAGTCACGACGTGCAAACCTGAGTATTATCGTTGGGAACAATGGTTATTCACCCGTTTGTTTGAAAAAGGCATTATTTATAAAAAATCAGGCATGGTGAATTGGGATCCTGTGGATAATACCGTATTGGCGAACGAGCAAGTGATTGATGGTCGTGGTTGGCGTTCGGGCGCGTTAGTCGAAAAGCGCGAAATCCCGATGTATTATTTTAAAATCACCGCCTATGCCGAACAATTATTAAATGATTTAGACCAATTAGACGGTTGGCCAGAACAAGTCAAAACCATGCAACGCAACTGGATTGGTAAAAGTTTTGGCGCGGATATTATTTTTGATTACGACGCAACCAGTATTGGTCATGCAGGACAATTAAAAGTTTACTCTACTCGTCCCGATACTTTAATGGGCGCAACCTATGTTGCTGTTGCTGCCGAACATCCCTTAGCCACTTTAGCAGCTACCAACAAACCTGAGTTACAGGCATTTATTGCCGAATGCAAAGCAGGTTCGGTTGCCGAAGCAGATATGGCAACTATGGCGAAAAAAGGCGTAGCGACTGGCTTTTATGTCATTCACCCGTTAACTGGCGACAAATTACCTGTGTGGATTGCTAACTATGTGTTAGCCAATTATGGCGAGGGTGCGGTGATGGCCGTTCCCGCCCATGATGAACGTGATTTTGCTTTTGCCCATAGCTATAAATTAGCGATTAAACCCGTTTATGAATTAGCCAATGGCTCTGCCGCTTTTGACGCGACCACATGGCAAGACTGGTACACCAATAAAGACGACAGCATCCGCACGATTGACAATGGTACTAGCTTTACCGCCACCTTTGATGCCATTGTTGCCGCTTTAGAAGCTAATGCGCATGGCGCGCGCAAAACACAATTCCGTTTGCGTGATTGGGGCATTTCGCGTCAGCGGTATTGGGGTTGTCCCATTCCCATTATTCATTGCGATAGCTGTGGTGATGTGCCAGTACCCGACAGTGACTTACCCGTAAAATTACCTGAAGATGTTGTGCCTGATGGTGGTGCGTCATTATTAAAGCGTTTGCCTGAATTTTATCAAACCACTTGCCCAAGTTGTAGCAAGCCTGCCACGCGTGAAACCGACACGATGGATACTTTTGTTGAGTCCAGTTGGTATTACGCCCGTTACGCTTCACCGCAATGCGAAACGGGTATGGTCGATAAAAACGCTTCGGCACAATGGTTGCCTGTTGACCAATATATTGGCGGTATCGAACACGCGATTTTGCATTTGTTATACGCTCGCTTCTTTCACAAACTGATGCGTGACGAAGGCTTAGTTCAAGGCGACGAACCGTTTACCCGTTTATTGACACAAGGCATGGTGTTAGCCGAAACCTATTATCGGGATTTAGGCGATGGTAAAAAAGATTGGTTTAATCCTGCCGATGTCACCCTCGAAAAAGATGACAAAGGCCGCGTCACCGCTGCCACCTTAAATGACGATGGTTTACCCGTCATGGTCGGTGGCATGGAAAAAATGGCTAAGTCGAAAAACAACGGCGTAGATCCACAAGCGTTAATTGACCAATACGGTGCAGATACCTCACGCTTATTTACCATGTTTGCCGCCCCACCCGATCAATCTTTGGAGTGGTCAGATGCAGGAGTTGAAGGCGCACATCGTTTCTTAAAACGCTTATGGCGTGCGGTTTATCAACATGTACAAAAAGGCGTTGTTCCTGCCCTTAACGCCAATGACTTAGATGAAACTAGCCGTGATTTACGCCGTAAAACGCACGAAACCATTGGCAAAACTACCGATGATATCGCCCGCCGTTATACCTTCAACACCGCGATTGCCGCGATTATGGAGTTATTAAACACGGTGCAAAAATTGGACGCACAAGACGGCCAAACCTTAGCGGTAGAACGTGAAGCCTTAGCGGCGATTGTGCTGTTACTCGCTCCGATTGTGCCGCATATTAGTGAGGCCTTATGGCAAGCTCTGGGTCATAGTGACGTAGTGAATGCGGCATGGCCAACGGTTGATGAAAGCGCGCTGACTCGCTCTAGCTTAGAATTAATGATTCAAGTGAACGGCAAGTTACGCGGTAAAATCTCGGTGGCTGTTGATGCTGATAATGCCACTGTTGAGCAAGCGGCATTAGCCAATAGCAATATTCAACAAATCCTTAACGGCCAAGCACCTAAAAAAGTGATTGTGGTGAAGGGTCGGTTGGTGAATATTGTGGTTTAACTCATCCTGTAACAATCCCTCGTCTCATCGTAGGATGGGTAGAGGGACAAAACCCATCATACACTTTAGTGATACGGTATCTGATTGATGAAGCTCTCTATTTCTATTCTTTTTTGTTTGATTATGACTAGCCTCACCGCCTGCGGCTATCACCTACGCGGCAGTTATCATATACCCAGCGTCATTCAACATTTAGAACTAAAAATGGATACCGCCAGTCCATTATATTTGCCCTTGCGTGACGCGCTTCAACAAGCAGGCATTCAACTGGATGACAGTGATTACACCCTAGAAATACTTGAGCAAACGCTCAATAAACAAACCACTAATACCGATAGCCGTGCCAAAGCTGCTGAATACACCTTGCTCTATACTGTTGTTTATCACGTCAAGCATAGTGCCAACAAAACTGCTGCGCCCGAACGCCGACTCTTGTTACGCCGCAGTTATCAATACGACAACACGGCTATTGTTGGTAAAACTGCCGAAGAAGAAACGCTGATTCGTGAATTATACCAAGATGCTGCCCAACAAATTTTACGCCAACTGAGCAGTTTTAAACCCACTCAAGTACCAACGGTTACACCATGAAATACGATTATTGGGGATTATTAAAACATCTCAAACATCCCCTAAAATCGGTGTATGTTTTGCATGGTGACGAAACACTACTGCAACAAGAGGCGTTAATTGCGCTACGACAAGCAGCTAACAAACAAGGTTTTAGTGAGCGCGAACGGCACGACATTGACCGCAGCCATGATTGGACAATGGCTTTTGCCGATAGTAATGCGCTGTCGTTATTTGCCGATAAAAAGCTCATTGAAATTCACGGTAATAAGCCCGATGCCGCAGGTGGCAAAGTCCTAGAGGCGTATCTTAATCATCCCCCCGAAGATAATGTGGTTGTTTTAGTCTTACCGAAATTAGAGGCAGCCGCCTACAAAAGTAAATGGTTTACTGCCTGCGAAGATAACGGCGTTACCGTTTCCTGTGTGCCACTCACCCCCGTACAACTGAAAGATTGGTTATTACAACGCTTCGCCAAAGCCAATATTACCCTCGACGCTGATGCTTTAGCATGGTTATGTGAACAAACCGAAGGTAATTTACTGGCAGCGAATCAAGAAATCACTAAGCTGAGTTTATTGTATGGCGAAAAAAATCTCAGCCTCAACCATATTCAAAAAGCCGTCGGTGATAATGCCCGTTTTGATTTATTTGATTTAACCGAAGCCGCAATTGCGGGTGATGCCACGAAAACGGCAAAAATCTTGTTTAGTCTCAAAGCCGAAGGTCAAGCCGAAAGCCTCGTGTTATGGGCATTAAGCAAAGATATTCGCCTGTTGTGTGGCCTTGCTGAAGGCGTACAACTGGGTAATCCGCTGTCGCAGCTATTTCAGCAATATGGCGTGTGGAATAAACAACAACCCGTCATGCAACACGCCTTAAAACGCTTACCGTTAAAACGATTATTGTTATTAAATCAGCAGTTACTGGCAGCCGATAAAGCCATTAAAGGTCAAAATAACGACAATGCTTGGGATATACTATTGCGGCTAAGTCTTGCCCTTGCTGGAGTAACTTTGTTTGAAACCGTTGTCTGATAAGCAATACCAACAGCTCACCCATGTCATTTATCGTGACTTAACCATTGATACACTTGGCAACCTTGCCTTGGGGTTTGGGCTATATTTGGTTTTTAGCGACAGTGCGAGTTCGTGGCCGTTATGGTTACAATCCCCTATCAGCAAAGCATTACTCGTGGCGACGGGAATTATTAATTTACGTTTTATTTTGGTGCGCTTTCAGCGTTTACAGTTGTGGCAAGCGGCACGTCAAGAACGTCATAATCGTTGACTCAGCGATGATTTTTCTTTATAGACTATTTATCCTTCACTTCATCAAACCAAACAGATCAGCTAATGACTAAAAATGACTCCTCCAGCATTTCTTTTACCGCGCATTACACAGGTTATGTTTGGTATAAAAATCGCTTATCCGATAGTGCCTTTGCCACCAAGCAAGGTTATGCCTATTATCAATTGTTAAAACCGATTGAAATATTGGCTAAACGTGTCATTGGCTCTGATATTAAAACCACTTTATTGCAACGCCATCAATTACTTGACCGTGAACTCGTCAGTCTGATTCAACAACACCCTGATTTACAGATTTTAGAGTTAGCCTGTGGCTTATCGCCTCGTGGCTGGCGCATCAATAAAAAATACCCCTATGTTCACTATATCGAAGCGGATTTAGCGGGGATGGCGCAACAAAAACACGCACTACTGACCAAAATAGATTCGTTAAATAATCGCCACCAAGTCAGTATTTGCAATATTTTGACCGAGCATTCACCTGATAGTGTTGAGTCATTATTAACGCGTGAGTTTGACCTCACAAAACCTGTGGTAGTGATTACTGAGGGTTTGGTGAATTATTTTACTTTGGCGCATATTGGCACGTTTTGGATTCGTTTGGCGAAAACACTGCGTCAGTTTCCCGCAGGTTATTATCTGACCGATGTTTACCCTAAAGTGACGCAACATCGTTTTTATCATTGGATAGAATTGGCCAATAAAACCTTAAAACTGTCATCAAAAAGCAGTTTTAGTATGCACTTTGAGCATCAACAAGAAGCGACTGAGTTTTTTAAGGTCTGTGGTTTTTCACAACTGCAAATTTTTAATCCTGATGTCGAATTAGCAGAGCAGCCAAAAACAAAAGGCGGTTCGTTGGTGTGGGTGATTAAGGCGCAGGTGTAGATTCTAGGGGGGGGGGGTTGGTTCGCTAACCAACCCCCTTCGTTCATTTTACCGATGCAAACTCGTTACCCCCAACTTCTCACCAACTGGCAACGCGGTGCAAAAATCTCTATCGGCCAATAAACGATTAAACTCTTCTGCCAAGACAAAACTACCGTGTTTGAATAAACAACGCATCCAACCATCACCACGCTCAAATACTAACATTTCAATACGCAATGACTCTGGCAAGCACAATATCAAGCCACGCGCATATTCTTGTACGGTAAACACCACATCTTCGTATTTTAATAAACAACCAAAAAAGTTAATGTCAACAATAGTGACTGGTGCATCGACTTGTACCGAACCATCGACATGAGAAAAACTCAACACATAGGCCACAGGGTCATGTAAGGCAAAACGCGGCTCACCACGTCGCTCTAAGGCCAAACTTTCGTCACGGCTGAGTTTACGAATCCCTTCAACATCGCCAATATCTTGTTCACGTAGAAAGGCACAAAACATCCCAACGGTCGCATCTCGGCGTTCTAGCTGTGGCAAATGGTCTGCGCCTTCAATTAAAGCAAAAATACCATTGGGACAATTGGAAGCAAACAAGGCATTTTCATAAGGCAAGGTGAAGCTATCATAATCGCCTGTTGCCACCACCGTTGGGCAGGAGGGATAACCTAAGACTTCTTCTACCGCCAATAACCGACGGGCATTGATACGATAACGCGCTTGTTCGTTTTCGCTAAAGCTGCGCATTTGACGGCGAAACAAACGACAAATCACTTCCGAAATCCCTGTTTCTTTTATCCGCGCATGATTCACCAAATATAAAACCACGGCTTCGCCAAACTCGGTCATGCGTTGTTCGTCGAGGACACGCATCGACTCCTCAAGCAACATCCGCCAAGAACGGCGCGGTTTAGATAACGTGCCTGTCATAATCAAACGTTCAGTCAACTCTGGACGTTTAAAGGCAAAGGTACTGGCGACAACAGAACCCAAAGACAAACCCATTAATGATACTTTTTCGACCTGTTCTTGTACCAACCATTGATACAATAAGTCGGCTAAGTCTTCTAAACCCAAATCATAGGCTAATTGGCTGTTATTACCCAATGACGGTAAATCCACCAAAATCACTGAGGTAATTTCTAAGACATCACTGACAAAAAAACGATATGAGGTAAAGTTTTGAAATGCGCCACCTAACACAATCATCGGCGGTTTTTTGTTGTCTGCTGGCCCTTGAAAAGCCATGTAGTGAATTTCCCATCGACCCAACATCGACACTCGGGGATCTTCTTTCAGCGAATTTTTTTCATACGGATCAAAAATCAGCATGTATGCCTCATGTTTTTTGTTTTGTTTGTTAATTTATTTGGTCGAAGTTTATAGCATAAATCCGACCGTCTTTTGAACCTTAAAGATCACTTTTCTGCCGTGTGTCAGCATGTTTGTACAACAAAACAACGCGAGAAAACCGTTAAATCAACGACATGCAATAAAATTACTTCGTTTACAGCCTCATCAAAACTTAAAGTTATAAAAAATATCCAACGCACTTTCGAGGCAAGAAACCGCTTCCAAATAAATATTTTTATTAAGTTTGTAGCGTAGCGTCACTTTATTGACGGGGGTAAAGACACCGACACCATAACGCAAATATAAACGTGGGCTTAAATAACCCGATACGGTAAAACGCGTGTCATCGCCACTGCCTTCGGCATCTAAGGTGACATTTTTTACTCCGATGGCATTGCCAATATCCCCTGCTAAACCTTGTCCACCTTTAATGCCAAAACTCAATGCCGCCGATGCTAGCAAGGCCGTATCATTGCCGCCACCGCCCAAGTTTAATTGCCCTTCTTGATATAATGGTCGGCCTAATAATAAATAACCCAGCATTTCATCTTGGGTCATGGCGGTGTCGGCAAATAAGGTCAGAGTTGGCGCATTGGCACGGCCATCCACCCGCACCCCCACTACTTTACCACCCACGTCTTTAATGGCTTCAATATCCAGTGCGGGTTGGGCGATAGAGCCTGCAAATAGTATGTTGCCGCGTCGAATTTGCAGGGTTTGACCATAGGCTTCGTATCTGGCTTCTTTATCGAGTTTAATTTCGCCAATGGCCTGCATACCGCGTTGTTTTTGTTGTTGTAGACGAATATTACCCGTCAATTTGCTATTTAAACCAAAACCTTGAAACAAAACATTATCGGCCAGTAATAAATCGATATCCGCATTGATGTTCCATTGGCGCATGACTTTGGCTATTTTTAGGCGGTCTTTGGCATTCAAATCAATCACTTGCACATCTGGCGATAAGGGAATTGCTTTATCGGATAAAGTTTGTGGTCGTAAAATAGCATCTTCAACGGTGGCTTTGCCTTTAATATCGACATAAAACGGTTTGACGATAATATCTAAGTCTGGACTGATTTTGGCCTTAAATAAGGGTCTTTGTTTGAACTCTAGTTTATCGCCATTGATATGCAGGTTCAGCACAGGTTCATCCTGTGACCAATCGAGTTTGCCGCCTAATTTAGCTAAACC
>JBKJUH010000230.1:0-4476 GCA_046590075.1 Agitococcus sp. | reverse complement strand
TTGTACTGCTCAGCTCACATGGCAGAGCGATGAGTAAAAGATCCTATGCAACGATGGCAACACGTATTTTGGCAGAAAAACCCTTAATACAAACGGCCGTATTTACGACGCTGAGCGCGGCGGTGGCTGCAAGAGATACAATATTACACCGCAGGACGGTCATGCAATAACACTTTCATGGCACGGCTTAGGGATCACTGCACCTAAAAACGGAAGGGGTGCAGTGATTTAATGACGCTACGAGGGTAATGGTCAACCTAAACGGGGTCTGGATAAGGGTGTTAAAAAACCATAAAACCCATTTTAAATGCATACAATAATGCTCAATAGGTATTTTTTAATGATAAAAGCACTTATACGTCCCATGCTAAAAGCGATACGTCGCTTTCTATAAATCTCACAAAACGAGCTCGCCGAATGATGTTGATTATCACGACGTACCATTACTAATGCCGCAACAGCACACAATGTGGGCTTGGCGGAATTTTGTCGCATGGCCAACGCCTTGGGCTATGAGCGGGTATTACGCCCCCCCCAACAATCGGTCGATTGATTACATTTTTGGGCATGGTTTGATAAAGGATAAATCACATTGCGTTACCGAATTAAGTCTTGGTGAAGATCGCTGTGTCTGAAATCCTATGCTACTTTTCTGTCGTTTGTTTAAATTAACTCAGCTTAAGGTACTTTATAATCCGCTTTCTGAGTCGATCCCTAAAACAACCGCGAGTAAGACCAAACTATCAACCAACGTGCCTAGAACAGTCAACGAATTAAGTCCAGCATACTGGTCTGATATTGAATTATACCAAGTCACTCCTCGACCTACGCCAAATTATTTAGGAAAAGGATCTGCATGAACCCTCCGAACAGGAACGACAACGCGCATACCATCGGCAGATGCAACACCACCACCCCAAGATTGGTAAGGGCAAGTTGGCTTTGGCCACCAAGACAGCATCTGCTGCGGCTAACGTGCCATCACAGATATAGTTTTGGCTAATTCAAGAAAGGCGATAACGAAGATTGAAAATAGGTTATGCCCGCGTAGCACGCGAGAGCATAACGCTGATATACAGATCGACGCGTTTCAGTTGGCGGGTTGCAAACGCCTTTATCAAGATATGGCGAGTAGTGCGAAAAGTATTCGTCCTGAATTAGTCACACTATTAGCACAGCTTCGCGCAGTTGATACGGTTGTGATTTGGAATCTGGATCGCTTAGGTCGTTCGCTCAAGCATCTTGCCGAGCTGGTGGATAAGTTAGCGAGTTGTCAAATTGGTCTAAAAAGCTTGAATGATCCCGTTGATACCAACCATGCACTATAGTGGACCCGATTGTCCAGACAATAATTTAGGATATTTCAGAGGGTATTATCTCTACTGCAGCGGATTGTCGCTGCGCCATTTCTTCAACTGAAGAAGTTCGTTTATCACTAAAATGATCCACTATTTTTGCACCACCCCCTAAGCCTGTTTGATAGACGTTGACAGGTGTTTGATATCCTAATGCTTGATGATAGCGCTCATGGTTGTAAAAGATAAAATACGTTGCCAACCCCAACAATAGCTCAGGCATCGTGGCATAGTTTTTCAGGTAAATATCCTCATACTTCACACTACGCCATAATCGTTCTACAAAGATATTGTCCAGGGCACGGCCACGGCCATCCATGCTGATTTTAACGCCGTGTTCCTGTA
Source organism: Agitococcus sp. (assembly GCA_046590075.1). GTDB lineage: Bacteria > Pseudomonadota > Gammaproteobacteria > Pseudomonadales > Moraxellaceae > Agitococcus. The sequence continues at coordinate 2,776 of JBKJUH010000230.1, read as the reverse complement.
ACTTATTGATCCATTGGTCGCTGGTGAATTGTGAACCTTGATCAGTGTTGAAAATATCAGGGCTGCCATATTTTCTGATCGCTTCATCCAAACAATCCCTACAAAAGCTCACATCCATGGTGTTGGATACCTGCCAACTCAACACTTTGCGGCTATACCAATCAATAATAGCCACCAAATAAACAAAGCCATGCACTAAGCGCACATAGGTGATGTCCGCACTCCAGACCTGATTGGGGCGCGTTATCGCTAAGCCTCTGAGTAAATACGGATAAATCGCATGCTGGGGATGCTTTTTACTCGTGTTAGGCCGCGGAACCATGGCCACTAAGCCCAATACACGCATGAGGCGCTGAACATGCTTCCGATTGATGATATGCCCTAGTGTCCGTAGCCAAACAGTCATTTTACGACTGCCGTAAAAAGGATGCTGCGTATATTTCTCGTCCAGCAGGCGTAATAACAACAACTCGTTTTCGTCAACCGAAGACATCTTTTTTTGAGCATAGACCGTCGAGCGTGCAATGCCTGCCAGTTGGCATTGTGCGACGATGGATAACTCAGCATCCTTCTTTACCCAGCTTTGCCGTTGCGCTAAAGGCCTATCCCTGACTTTTTTCTCAGCCAGTCTAACTCCATATTGAGCTGACCAATCTTAGCGTATAATCGGTCTGGATCACTTTGATGGTCAACAACCTTCGCTTCTCGTTTAGTATCAAATACTTGTCCCGCGTTTTCCAACAACGCCTTTTTCCATAGCCCTATTTGCGTTGGATGGACATGATATTCTTGGGCTATTTCGTTAATCGTTTTATGCCCTTTGATCGCTTCTAAGGCAATTTTTGCCTTCTGGCTACTACTCATTATGTTGCGTTTCTTTTCACTCATTTCGCTATCCCTTTTTATGAGACAAACCCTCTTAATCCATTGTCCGTTTTTTAGGGTCCACTATACACAAGGCCGTTTGGTGTTTATTCTATTTGCTTCACTTGCTGAGTTTGAGCGCGACTTTATTAAAGAGCGAACTCAAGCGGGGGCTGTCTGGTCGTGTTGGAGGAAGACCGAAGGGCTTGCCCACGCAAGCGGAGGCCACAGCGATGGCTGCGGAAACGTTATATCAAGAAGGTCGTTTAAGCGTGAACGCCATTTCTGAAAAATTACAGATTTCGAAGAGTACGCACTACAGTTACCTGCGCTATCAAGGTGTGGAGATTGGGATTCATCAAAAGTCGTTAAAAGAGCCACTCATCAATCCGTCTGAGCAAATCGCCACTATCACCCTGCAACTCGAGATTGAGAATGACTGTCAGTTTGAACGGGGTAAAAACGTGCAAGGGAAAGTTTCGAACGTTATTGCTTGAGTGACTACCATGCGACGCGTCTGGTATCAGGCGATTACACCTTACGAATTGCCTACCAGAGTCGTGAGGCGTTAGATGAGATGGTCAATGAGTTATTGAATGACATTAGTAGTGAAGCCGATATGCGGCACTGTCAAATTGGGGTTGAAGCGTGTGAAAATGGCACTGATTATCGCTGGTGAATTCCTTAAGTGCATTTCCTGTTCCATTGCTCACCCCAAACTCCATTATCAAAAGCATTAATTTATGAAATAAAATATAACGAAAAAATGAAAGGGCTAAAAAACAATGATCATGTCACGTTGGTTAAAGATAAAAAAGGCAAGATGACGTTGATGCCTGTTGAAAATGATGTGCCCCCACCGTCCATTTAGAAATACTTATTTTTTTGGCTTTCAATGTGGACGGCCTTGTTGAACCATTTAAAGGTAAAAGTTCAATTAAACAACCTTGAGTAATCGCCTTAAACTTAGTATAAGTAGTAAATAAGTGAGTTATTAAATCGAGCTACGGAAGGCATCGTCTACAGACAATCCCCCATCGTAAGCTTGCAATATAGAACACCAAGACTAAAAAAATTTAGGATGAGCCATCTTTCATCCATGGATTGCTGTTTCTATGAAAAAAATATTATTACTCGTAACGGGAATGTCCCCACAAATTGTCACTGAAACTTTATATGGTTTGGCGGTAAAGCCACAAAATGGCATTGCTTGGGTACCTGATGAAGTGCATGTTGTCAGTACGACCGATGGTTTGACACAAATTCGCGCGACGTTGTTTAAAGGCAATCACTTTGCTCGATTGCTGGCTGACTACTCTTTGCCACCGATTGCCTTTGCCGATAACGATAAATTCCTGCATGCCATTCATGACGATAACGGCCAGCCTTTGGCTGATTTAAAAACACCTACAGACAACGAATTAGCCGCTAACATCATTTGTGAAAAAGTCCGCCTATTTACTGCCGATCCAGGAACAGAGTTGCACGTATCCATAGCTGGTGGTAGAAAAACCATGGGCTTTTACGCTGGCTATGCCTTGTCACTGTATGGACGTATCCAAGATAGGATGTCACATGTTTTGGTGAGCACTGAGTTTGAATCATCACGCGATTTCTTTTATCCCACACCAGACTCGCAGTTTGTCACCGACCGCGATGGTAAGTCTTGGGATGCAAAAGAAGCTAAAGACAAGGTATGGTTGGCTGATATACCGTTTGTTAGATTACGGGAATCTCTTAACAAACATGCTTTAGTCAATAAAGTCAGCTTTAGCCAAGTAATTACCTCAATTAATGCTGCGAACGATCCACTGCATATCAAGCTTATAGTCGCTGAAGGTAAAACCTTATGGGTTAATAACCATCCTGTGGTTCTATCTCCACGTGAGTTTGCTTTTTATGCAGCTTTTAT
>JBKJUH010000047.1:0-2871 GCA_046590075.1 Agitococcus sp. | reverse complement strand
CTGTTGCTAACGATAGTGACGGCGCGCGGATTGTCTATTTCAGCAATGGCTACGACGACGACGGCTTTAAGAGCTATAGCTACTATGTGCGCCTCGTGCGTTCTGGTTAGTAACTTGGCCTTTTGGTTTAATTATATAACTCACTAAAAACAAAGGACTTCCCATGCACCAACTCCTAAAACTCAAACAAACGGTACAACTTAGCAAACACAATGCCCCTTGCATCGTCGAGCAGTTTTTAGGTGGTGGTGGGCAAGGCGAAGTCTATAAAGCCACCGTCAACGGTCAAGCGGTCGCCCTAAAATGGTATTTTGCCGAACAAGCGACCGCCGACCAACAACACAACATCGAAGATTTAATCAAAAAAGGCGCACCGAATAACACTTTTTTATGGCCAATGGACATCGCCACCGCCCAAGGTACTAAAGGCTTTGGCTATATTATGCCGCTCCGCGAAGCCCGTTATAAAAGCCTATTTGACTTAATGAAACGTCGTGCCGAACCCAGTTTTGCCGCCCTGATTACCGCCGCTTATCAACTGGCGGAAAGTTTTCATCAATTACACGGCAAAGGCTTGTGTTACCGCGATATATCACACGGCAATGTCTTTTTTGACCCACAAACTGGCGAAGTACTCATTTGCGATAACGACAATGTCAGCGTCAATGGCCAACAACGCGCAGGTGTCTATGGCACGCCGCGTTTTATGGCACCTGAAATTGTGCGTAGCGAAGCGAAACCCAATACGCAAACCGACTTGTTTTCTTTAGCGGTGTTACTGTTTTATATGTTGATGATGCATCATCCACTCGAAGGGCAAAAAGAGTCTGACATTAAATGTTTTGACTTACCTGCCATGAATAAAATCTATGGTTTTGAACCTGTGTTTATTTTTGACCCCCAAAATGCTAGCAATCGGCCTGTCACGGGTTATCACGATAACGCCTTGGTTTATTGGCCATTTTATCCGCAGTTTCTCCGCGATTTATTTAGCAAAGCCTTTACCGAAGGCATTCACAATCCAAACAATCGTATTAGAGAAAGTGAATGGCGATTAGCATTGATTCGTCTGCGCGACAGTATTGTCTATTGCAGCCATTGCCATAGCGAAAACTTTGCCGACCCGCAACTTACCGCCAGCCAAAAAATCTGTTGGGCGTGTCAAAAACAATTTGCTTTGCCAGCGCGTTTGCACATCGACAATCAAGTGATTATGCTTAACGCCAATACCCAATTGTTTGCCCACCATATCGACCCCAATCGTAAATATGATTTTAGTCAGGCTGTCGCTATCATGCAGCAACATCCCCAAAATCCAGCGCAGTGGGGCTTAAAAAATCTATCGGCCAATATCTGGCAAATTACCACCAGCGAGGGCACGGTGAAAACAGTCGAGCCGCAACGCAGTGTCGGTTTGGCGATAGGTACTAAAATCAGTTTTGGTGTTGCCGACGGTTTTTTTGTGTAGAGTTCCGTATGTCATCTTTGTTTTCAAGCCAGCTCCAAACCGCCATCACCACCCTCAAACAAGGCGGTGTTATCGCCTATCCCACCGAAGCCGTTTGGGGTTTAGGTTGTGACCCTTTTAACCAACAGGCGGTATTAAAACTGTTAGCGTTAAAACAACGACCACAGTCTAAAGGCTTAATTTTAATCGCCGCTTCCGTCGAGCAAGTCGAGCCGTATCTACAATTATTAACTTCTCAAGAACGTCAGCGTGTCGTCGATTCTTGGCCAAGTGCCAATACATGGATTGTGCCTGTAGAGCCTTCTTTTCCACAGTGGATTCGTGGTGAGCATTTAAGTGTTGCCATTCGTGTGTCCGCGCATCTGCCTGTACAAGCCTTATGTTCTGCGTTTGGTGGCGTAATTATCTCCACCAGTGCCAATATTACAGGTGAAAATACGGTTAATAATCCCTTAGAAATTGTCAGGGTATTTGGCAATAAGGTAGACTATGTGTTAGCTGCTGCCTTAGGCGGCAATAAAAATCCTTCACAAATTCGTGATGCCAAAACGGGTGCTGTGCTACGTCCATCTTAAAAGAGTCTGTGTTTATGTCGTCATCAAGCCCTGATTTAGCCGCCGTCAAAACTTTTTTATTGTCGTTGCAAGACCATATTTGCCAACAGCTAGTGACCGAAGATGGCGGTAGTTTTCGTGAAGATACATGGCAACGTGCCGAAGGTGGCGGTGGCCGTTCACGAGTATTAGAAAATGGCGCAGTCATTGAAAAAGGTGGTGTCAATTTTTCTCATGTTTATGGCGGCAAGTTGCCAGCGTCGGCTACCGCGCATCGTCCCGAATTAGCAGGCCGATCTTTTCAAGCGATGGGTGTTTCGTTAGTGATTCATCCCAAAAATCCCTATGCACCGACTTCTCACGCCAATGTCCGTATTTTTGTTGCCGAAAAAGAAGGCGAAACGCCCGTTTGGTGGGTCGGTGGTGGTTTTGATTTAACCCCGTATTATGGCTTTGCCGAAGATTGCCAAGACTGGCACAGCATGGCTAAGCAAGTGTGTGAGCCATTTGGTGCAGACGTTTACCCTAAGTATAAACAATGGTGTGACGATTATTTTTATATTAAACATCGTCAAGAAGCGCGTGGAATTGGCGGTTTGTTTTTTGATGATTTGAATGAGTGGGGTTTTGAGCAGTGTTTTGCGTTTATCAAAGCGGTTGGCATGGGCTTTATCAATGCCTATCAGCCTATTTTGGCGCGGCGTAAAAATACCCCGTATGGCGAACGTGAGCGTAATTTCCAATTGTATCGTCGTGGCCGTTATGTGGAATTTAACTTGGTCTATGACCGAGGTACCATTTTTGGCTTACAAACGGGTGGTCGTACTGAATCAATTCTTATGTCATTAC
>JBKJUH010000332.1:0-2611 GCA_046590075.1 Agitococcus sp. | reverse complement strand
TAACTGATTTTAATAAGTTTGATATCTTATCGCTAACCCGAATCCCATCGCTTTTATAAATTATATTCAGGCTCTAGCACATTTGGCTTTAACGCCATTACGGCTTGTTCTGTTGTTAAAAAAATCCGTCCTTGCCATGCCTTAATCAGTGCAGTATTGCGTAAATCATCCATCACAAAACCTTTAATTTCGGCAAAATGACAATCAATTTCACGCTCTTTTAATTGTGCCGCGACTGATTGCAACATCCATTGTGATGATAAATCGACATGATTGACGGCACTGAAAATTAACACTACATTTTTGACCATGACTTGCGCCTCAACCTCTTGCCATATTCTATTGGCAATACTTTCACTATTGCCAAAAAATAGATTTTCATCAATACGCATTAATAATAAATTCGGCCATGTGGTTACCTGATGACGCTGCACATTTCTAAAATGCTCAGTGTCTCCCACTTGACCCACCACAGCCATGTGTGGTTGATGACTACGCCAAATTAACGAGCCTACACTAAAAAACAAGCCCAATAACAAACCCAGCTGCAAACCTAACACCACAACCGAAAACAAAGTCACTAAGTACGCCCATGCTTCGGTTTTATCGCTTTGCCATGCCATTTTTAGGGTGTGTGCATCCAGCAAATTAGTAGCAGCAACAATTACTCCTGCCCCTAATACCGCTAGGGGCAAATAATAAAACCAATCACTCATTAACACTAACACCATAGCCATAGTTAATGCTGAAATAATGCCCGCTACAGGCGTTTTTGCGCCTGCTTCTAAATTAACGGCGGTACGCGAAAAACCACCTGTTATGGGGAAACCCTTAAAAAAAGCCGCGCTGATATTAGCTAAACCTAAACCCAATAACTCTTTATTGGCATCAAAGGGTTCTTGGCGTTGCAAAGCCACCGATTTAGCCACCGATGCACTACTAATAAAGGCAATTAAAGCAATCAACAAAGCTGAAGAAAACAAGGTTTGCCATTGCTGCCATTCTGGCCAATGTGGCAAGGTAAATGCGGGTAATCCTGAGGGAATATTACCCACCACGTTAAGGCCATGTGTGCTTAATTGCAGCTTATAGACCACTGAACTGGCGACCACGACTACCATAATTGGCACTAATTTGCTGGTTAAATGTGCCAAATACTCGCTTAATCCCAATTTAATTAGGCCGTTAGCGGTATACCGCCGATTGAGCGACAATACCGCTATTGCACCGACGCCTATTATTAAGGCATTACTGTTAATCAGCGCGTGTTGTTGCCAAAAACCATATAACAACTGCGGCAAGGTATCGCCTTGCACACTTAATCCTAAAATATATTTAATTTGTCCTGTGATAATTAATAAAGCCGCCCCTGTAATAAAAGCTGCCCTTACGCCTCGACTAATAAACTGCATTATCCAACCCAGTTTAAGTAAGGCTGCCACTACTAAAATCACTCCCACCAACAAGGCCATAAACGCGGCCAAAGCAATATAGGTACTGCTATTCGCTTGGGCAAAAGGCACTAAAGCTTGTGCGGTCATAATCGAGGTAATGGCCACAGGGCCAACGGCTTGGGTATTACTTGCGCCAATAAAGGCATACACCAACACGGGAATAATTGCCGCATATAAACCATACACAGGCGGCAAACCTGCCAACAAGGCATAACCTAAACTTTGCGGAATCACCACTATACCAACCACTAAACCTGCGACAATGTCTTGGTGCAGAGTGTGCCGCCATTGTGAGGTTTGCAGCCATGTTGGTAAAAGACGCTTCATTTTTATTCCTTAGCTTTTTTTATGGCTCTTTTCTAATACAGCAAAGACATAAAATCCTGCAATCATCGCCACACTAAAAACAATCGCTTGCCATTGGCCTGTTGCCGCGGTTACTAAGGCAGGTGCGGGACAAAAACCTGCTATGCCCCATCCTGCGCCAAAAGCCATGCTCCCTGCTATTAAGCGTGTATCAATCACCTTGCTACTCGGCAGTTGCATTGCCATACCACAGACACTATTTTTTTTGCCTTTAGCCATTCTAAATGCAGGAAAAGCCACCGCGATTGCCCCCGCCATCACCAAGCCCAATGAAGGATTCCAAGGCCCTGCTAAATCTAAAAAGGCAATCACTTTGGCAGGATTCACCATTTCACCTAAAATCAAGCCTACACCAAAAATCAAACCTGCTATTAAGGCAATGATTTTGCTCATGTTATAAACCGCCAATAAGATGTTTAATGATATAAACCACGACAAAACCCGCTGCCATAAAGCTAAAAGTTGCCACCAAAGAACGCACTGACAAACGCGACAAACCACAAACCCCATGACCACTGGTACAACCACTACCGTAGCGCGTGCCAATGCCCACCAATAAACCTGCCACAACTAACACAGGTACGTTAGACGTTATTGTCATAGGCGGCAAAACTTTAAATAATTGATACAACCACGGCGACAGCAATAAACCTGCCAAAAAATACCAACGCCATTGTTCAGTGTGATAGCCACTAAATAAGCCACCAATAATGCCGCTCATACCCGCCACGCGACCAATACCCAAAATTAAGATAGCCGAGGCCAAACCAATGAGTGCACCACCTACAAAC
>JBKJUH010000312.1:0-4629 GCA_046590075.1 Agitococcus sp. | reverse complement strand
AAATCAAATGCGGGTTTCGAATTTGCTGATTCGCTTGCCAAATTTCAGGCCAACGCCACGCATCATTTAAATATCCATTGGCAATATCCCATAAGGTATCGCCTTTTTTGACTGTATAACGCTCGGGCGCATTCGCTTTGACATCAACAGGCCGAGTATCAGCCTGTAATGGAGCAGCAAAAACCGTGGACATTAACGCAATTAACACCAATTTTTTCATTATCAATTCCCTTCTTGGCGGGACTTATGGTCGCAAGTAGACAAGACCGCTATAATAGGCACAGAACCGTTTTTTTATTGTTCGGCTCAATTAACGCACTTTTACAACAAGCTCAAGAGCTTAGCAAGCATTGTTGTCATTTAACAAGAGGTAATTCGCATTATGGCAAAACTTCCGATTCTGCAGTTCCCTGATCCGCGCTTGCGGACTAAGGCAAAACCCGTGTTAGTCGTGGATGATACCATTCGTCGGCTGGCAAATGATATGCTAGAAACGATGTATGATGCACCTGGAATCGGTTTAGCGGCATCACAAGTCAATCATCATATTCGTTTATTGGTGATTGATATTACCGAAGAAAAAAATCAACCGATGGTTTTTATCAATCCTAAGATTACACCTTTGACCACAGACACTGCTCCTTATGAAGAAGGTTGCCTGTCTGTACCCAGTGTTTACGATTTTGTTGAGCGTTATGCCCGTGTTTCGGTAACGGCTCTTAATGAACACGGTGAGTCGTTTACCTTAGAAACCGATGGTTTGCTGGCCGTTTGTTTGCAACATGAGCAAGACCATTTGGACGGTAAATTATTTGTTGATTATTTATCAACACTGAAACGGCAACGTATTAAAGCCAAGCTGTTAAAACTGCAAAAGCAAAATGCTTGATTTATAAACAAGGATGCGTGTTTTTACTTTTCTTGCCAAGTTGTTAGGCTTTGATGGCATCAAAAACCGTAAACCGCATCCAATCCAATTACCTTTAATTGAACACAGGCGTATGAATACCCAGCAACTGCTAGAGCCCGCAGCACAACTGAACTTTAGTTATGACTCGGCAGTCATTTCATCACTGCAAACACAGCTGCAACTCCAGCCAGATAAGCGTCGTGCTGTGTTTTTGGCTGAAAAAATGCGCGTTGACTTTGTGTTTCATACCGCTGCACTCGAAGGTAATCCGATTACATTTCCAGAAGTCCAAACCTTACTCGATGGCATCACCGTGGGTGGACGAAAAGTGTCAGATACGGAACAGGTTTTAAATCTCAACCACAGTCTGTCTTATGTCTTACAAAAAGTGAAAGCCAATGACTTTGAGATGAATCAGAAAACGGCCTGTGCCATTCAGGGCATTGTGGCAAGAAATGAAGCCCTGATGTGGGGTGATTTCCGTGATCAAAAGGTCTTTATCTCGGGTACGGACTATGAGCCGCCAGCCGCAAAAGACCTACCGATGATCTTTGAAAAAGGGCGAAGTTACCTCATTAATGAGCCTGATCCAGTATTACGGGCATTTCTTGTTTTTCTGTGGGGCAGTATCAATCAGTTTTTTTATGATGGCAATAAAAGAACCAGTCGCTTGCTTTGTAGCGGCCTATTGATGATGGCAGGACTTCCACCCCTTATGCTGTTGTCGAAAGATCAATTGCTTTATAACCAAACCATGAAAAACTTTTACGACACTCAAGATGCCACGCAAGCCCTGCAATGGCTTTATGGTTATTACCAAGAGCGCATTACTGGTTTTGGTTTTGATAAAACCACTTAAATCAATACATAGAGGTTTATTTTCTTGGCTAGTCCATTACGCATTATTTTTGCAGGCACGCCCACCTTTGCCGCAGAGTCATTACGCGCGTTGTTACATACGCAACATGACGTCGTTGGTGTTTATACCCAACCTGACCGCCCTGTGGGTCGTGGCCGTGAGTTAAAACCCAGCCCTGTGAAAGAGTTGGCATTGGCGCGTAAATTACCTGTGTTTCAGCCATTAACGTTACGTGACGGCAGCGCACAAGCGGAATTGGCCGAGCTAGATGCTGATTTAATGGTGGTGGCGGCTTATGGTTTAATCTTACCCAAAACGGTATTAGAAATACCACGATTAGGCTGTATTAATGTTCATGGTTCGTTATTACCGCGTTGGCGTGGTGCTGCGCCGATTCAACGGGCTATTTTGACAGGTGATAAAGAGACAGGCATTACCATTATGCAAATGGATGTGGGTTTAGATACAGGCGCGATGTTATACAAAATGGCTTGCCCTATTTCTGAACATGATACCTCTGCCAGTTTACATGACCGCCTCGCCTTTTTAGGGGGTGATGCTTTGCTAACGGTACTGGAGGCCATCGACAATGATGAACCTTTCTCCCCTATTCCCCAAGATGAAACCTTAGCCACCTACGCCAGCAAGCTGACCAAAGAAGAAGGCAATATTGATTGGCAACAAACGGCTTTAGCTATTACTCGTGCCGTTCGTGCGTTTAATGCGTGGCCTGTGGCTTATACGCAAGTGCAAGGTCAAATAGTGCGTATATGGCAAGCGCATATCGTCGCCAAGGAAAAAACTACTGCCCCTGTGGGCATGATTATTCGTGCCGATAAACAAGGTTTATGGATTGCAGCAGGTGATGGCGGTATTGTCGCTTTAGATAATTTACAGCTACCCAATGGCAAGGCCTTACGCCATATTGATATGTTAAACTCGCGCAAAGAGCTATTTCAGATTGGTACAACATTTGGCGAATCGGCATGAGCAAACTCAATGTTCGCGCCTTAGCCGCACAAGCACTTGCCCCCATTATTGAGCAACAAGCCTCCCTCAGTAGCACCTTACCGCCACTGCAAGATCGCTGTCCCGAACGTGACCGTTCTTTATTGCAAAATTTAGTCTATGGCACTGCACGCGAATGGCTATATTTTCAGGCCGTTAGCAGGCCGCTGATAAATAAACCGATTAAAGACATGCCCGTATTGGCATTATTGGTGTTGGGTATTTATCAACTATTACGCACGCGTATTCCGCCTCATGCCGCGATTGCCGAAACCGTCGAAGCCGCACGCCAACTCGGTTATAACCACACCACAGGTTTATTAAACGCCTTGTTACGTCGATTTATTCGTGAGCAAGAAACGCTATGCGCCAATGCTGTCAGCCATTTACACGCGCACCCCAATTGGTTAGTTAAACAATTACGCAAAGATTGGCCTGAACACGCAGACGCGATTATGGCCGCCAATAATCAAGCGGCAGATTTAACCTTGCGGGTGAATACGCGACAAATTGCACCTGCCGATTATTTAGCACTTTTACACGCACAAGACATTGAAGCCGCGCCCTGCCAATATTCGCCTGTAGGTATTCGTTTAAGCCAATTGTGTGATGTCACGCAATTACCGCTATATGTTGAAGGTGGCTTTTCGGTACAAGATGAGTCCGCGCAATTGGCGGCCAAATTACTCAATCCAGCACCACTCAGTTGTGTTTTAGATGCCTGTGCTGCACCTGCGGGCAAAACTGCGCATTTGTTAGAACAAGCCGATTATGGGCAATTAATCGCTATTGATAATGAAGCCAAACGTGTAACACGGATGCACGAAAACTTAACACGCTTGCAGCTCAACTTTCCCTTTGTGCAAGTGTTAACAGCAGATGCCAGCCAAGCGCAAAGCTTCGCCACTACTGAGCAATTTGATGCCATTTTGTTAGATGCACCGTGTACAGCAACGGGGGTGATTCGTCGTCATCCCGATATTAAACTATTACGCAAAGCCAGTGATGTCGCGCAAACCGTGGCGTTACAAGCACAAATTTTGACGGCATTGTGGCCGACACTCAAAGTGGGTGGTCGATTGTTGTATGCCACTTGTTCGCTGTTAAAAGCGGAAAACGAACATCAAATTGCGTCATTTTTGCATCATACGGCAACGGCTAAAGAATGTGTGATAGATGCAGATTGGGGCGAAGCGCGGCCTTATGGTCGGCAGATATTTCCGAGTGTACATGGCGGTGATGGCTTTTATTATTGCCTGCTTGAGAAGATTGGTTGATTGATATTTGCGCTATTAAGCCCCATCTACATTGAAAGCAGAAATTATACTTTCCGTTCGTGGTGAGCCTGTCGAACCACTGGCACAGAACACTTCGACAGGCTCAGTGCGAACGGAGAAAGCAGAAAGCAGAAAGCCAAGCATTTCTAAATGGACGAGGTTTATACCCCTTGCCCCAAAAAAGTTGTAGGATTGGCATAACAAAGCAGTGTTTTAGGAGAGCATCTTATGCCAACGACACAGCAAATCGCTTTGATGAGTGAAGCGGATTACCTTGAAGGTGAAAAAACCTGCACTTTACGACATGAATATGTGGATGGCCATATTTATGCAATGGCTGGCGCACATGCTAATCACAACTCGATTGTTATCAACATCGCCAGTGAATTTAGAAACTACTTAAAAGGCAAGCCGTGTCGTGCTTATACGTCTGATATGAAAGTACGCATTGCCAACGGTAGCACCTATTATTACCCTGATGTTTTGGTGAATTGCCCTCCTATCACGGGTTATTTTACCGAAACCCCGACGCTTATTGTCGAAGTATTATCTAAGTCAACACGACGCATTGATGA
>JBKJUH010000261.1:0-3402 GCA_046590075.1 Agitococcus sp. | reverse complement strand
ATCAAATGCAAAACACTGGCTGAATGGCAAGTTATTTTTGCAACCGTTGAAGCCTGTGTTGAACCCGTTCTGTCCTTTGCCGAAGCCTGTCAACATCCTCAAATTATTGCCAGAAATATGCTGGTTGATGTACCCACGCCAAATGGCTCTAGCCAAAAACAAATCGCCAGCCCTGTCGTTTTTAGTGCTACGCCTAGTCAATACCGTCTTAGTGGCGGCCAATTAGGTGCGGAAACACAATCGGTACTGCTTGAACACGGTTTTAGCCATGAGCAAATAAAAGATTGGTGTCAGCGTGGTATCGTCATGATTTAAGCGTCAATGTTTGGCTTGTAGGCATTTTTAGGACTTACGCGGTTATCGCTTATTTGCTCACATTTCATGTTTGCAAAACGCGCTAATCGCAGCGCGATGCGTAAGTCGGAACTCAGCAACCCTTAAAGCATGATAGAATCAAAACCGTACATGAGAATTTCTCATATTTTTTATCTGCCAAAAAATAAAGGATACGGTCGATGGCTCTTTTAGATATTATAAAATCATGGTTTGGTCGCAAGAGCAAAGCCAAAACACCTGCACCATCGCCCGTTATCATTAAAAAAGCACCTATTGCACCAACTCCACCCAAAACACCCCAAACCAAAGTTGCAGCGACACCCGCCAAAACCGAAACAACACCCGTCAAAATCGCAACAATTCAACGTAGTAGTGAAAACTCTGGTCAATCTCTATTTGATATAGTCAATAGCTCCGCACAATTTAGCATCCGAGAAATTGCTTTAGCCAAAATCGACGACCAAACACAACTGGCTGATATTGTTTGTAAACATTCAATTGCCAAAATTCGTCAACAAGCCGCGCATCAGTTGACTGATTTAAGCATTATGGCAACGACTGCCGAGAAAGTTAAACACAGTGACAAAGGCGTTTATAAAATCCTGCGTAAAAAGGTTGATGCCGCCAATGCCACTCTTAAAGCCGACAAACAACAACAATTGGTACTCGAAAAAATTTGTGCCGATTTAGATGCACAAAGCCGTTTAAGCCTTAACCCGTTGTTTGCTGCGAAAGTCCAAAGCTTACAACAGCAATGGCAGCAAGCCACACACACAAAACCCGCAAATGCCCTGCTCAGTGAACGATACCAACAGGCCTTATCGGTTGTCACCACCCTTCTGCACGAGCAATCTTCGCTCCTGCAAGCAAGCAACTCAGCAGCGCAACAACACGCTGAAATCAAGCAACAACTTGAGGTTTTGCTAAATGACATTATTAATAATAAACAAGATGTTGGCTCTGTTTTATTAAAGCAAAATCTTGATACAATTAATGAGCAATGGCAACAGCTATCTGCCACCCAAGCACCTGAGCCACTCATTGCCAATGCAATAAAACAATTGCAACAGCAACTATCGGCACTCCAACAACTGTTTGAGAATAGTCAAGAACATCTTCCTGCGTTTCTCGCCTTAACAGCCGAACTGACTGAAAATCCACTCAATCAACAAGCGTATGACACGCTCAAACAGCAGTTAAAACCTTTAGGTTTAAGCAAAATTCATGCGCTACCCCCCGTATTTGCCAGCATAAAAACCGCTCTTCTTTTGGCAGAAAGCGCGTTAACTGCCCAAAGCTCTGCCGTTAGTGCCGCTGTTAAAAACGAGAAAAACCAGCAAGAACAAGCACAACACGTTGAATTTAGCCAGCTCATAACTCAACTAGAAACAGCATTTGATGAGGGTCACACTCATGAGGCCAGTCAACTATTACGCACTGCGCAACAACTGGCGAAAAAACATCACATTCAAGAGCCGCGTTTAACCGAATGGTCACAAGAACTACACAAGCTCAAAGAATGGGCAGGTTTTGCCATTATTCCCAAAAAAGAGGCTTTAGTAGCAGCAATGGCACAACTGGCTGAAACCGAAGTCAGCGACGCGGATGGTTTGAGTCGATTAGACGATATCAAAGCCTTACAAGCCGAATGGCAAGCCGTGGGCATGGTGAATAACGATGCGGAAAGAGCATTGTGGCAGCAATTTAAAGACTTAAACCAAACAGCATACCTACCTTGCCAACGCTACTTTGATCAACAAAATGCTATACAAGCACAAAATGCCACTAATAGAACGGCATTGTGTGATGAACTACAAAGTTATCTTGAGCTCATGCCACAAGACATCAACTGGCAAGTTCATATCGCTATTATTAAAAAAGCACGCGAAGATTGGCAATTGCATCATCCTGTAGAAGCGAAAGTTCATAAGAAACTTCAACATCGTTTTAATAGCATTATCAAGACGTTAGAAGATAAACTTAATGCCGAATATGCACTCCAAGAAAGTCGAAAAAGCGAGATAATTGTGCAAGCAGAGCAACTACTTCAGCTTGATAATGTGCGTGATGCTTGCCAACAAGCCAAAAATTTACAAGGCACATGGAAAACCATTCCCTCCTGTGGTCATGCCAAAGACCAAGTCTTATGGGAAAAGTTTCGTCAACACTGCGATGCCGTGTTTAATAAACGTGAGCAATTAAAACAGTCACAAAATGAAGAGGAAGCACTTGCTATGACTCGTGCTAACGAACTACTAGCACAATTTGATGAACTGTTAACGCATAAGTATTCCTCAGCCAATAACACTGTCATTCAGGAAATAACTCAATCGTTTGACAAGCTGCATTTGCCAAGAGAGTTAAACCACGAATTACGCAACAAGCTATCGGACTTTAAAACACAATGGCAAGCTAAAATTCATGCCCAACGTGAGCAAGAAAAACAAGGGCAACGGGCACAAGTAGTCGACGCATTACAATTATGTTTGGATGTTGAGCAACAAATGTTAGCGGGGACTCCTATTTCACTTTCTCAGGCGTTAACGTGGCAATCGTTACAACTGCCTGCGTTTTTCAAACCAACGCTGACGAAACGCTGGCAGTCTTTGTCATCTTTAGTCAAGAAAAAAGCCGATGAACGCTTAGATGCCTTTAATAATGGCTGTCTCTTACTTGAGTTATTGCTCGACACCGACAGTAGCGAAGCACATCAAGCAGCAAGAACCGCTAAAAAAATTGAACTGTTTGGCCAGCAAAGTTATCCAAAAACAGATAGCGAAAAACACGCATTGATTCAACAAACCTTAACGGCAGTTTTGTCATTAGCTTTGTTACCTACGGAAAGTGCAGCTCAAGCTAATGCACGCCTTATTGCCATTATTCAGAACCCACAACTTGCTGCATTGGTTTAGTAAAACGGCGTATGAGTTGTCATTCATACCATACGCCTTTCTTTCTGCATCTTAGGACTTACGCGGTTATCGCTTATTTGCTCACATTTCAGCCGCTTTAGGCGGCTTTATGTTCGCAAAACGCGCTAATCGCGGTGCGATGCGTAAGTCCTGA
>JBKJUH010000129.1:0-3334 GCA_046590075.1 Agitococcus sp. | reverse complement strand
GGCGATAGCTTGCGCTCGGCCATTAAACAGGTGGCTTCGGGTCGTTTCGGTGTCACCATTGAGTATTTGGTCAATGCTGACCAACTGCAAATTAAAATGGCACAAGGTGCAAAACCGGGTGAAGGCGGTCAGTTACCAGGCCATAAAGTGTCTGAATATATCGGTTTCTTGCGGCATTCTGTACCTGGTGTGGGTTTGATTTCGCCACCCCCACACCATGATATTTATTCGATTGAAGACTTAGCACAATTAATTCACGACCTGAAAAACGCCAATCCAGCGGCATCGGTGTCAGTGAAATTAGTGTCTGAAGTCGGTGTCGGTACGGTTGCGGCAGGTGTTTCTAAAGCCAAAGCTGACCATGTGGTGATTGCTGGCCATGATGGCGGTACAGGTGCGTCACCGATATCGTCCATTAAACACGCTGGCGCACCGTGGGAATTAGGCTTGGCCGAAACTCAACAAACTTTAGTGTTAAACCAATTACGTGGCCGTATTCGTGTGCAAGTGGATGGCCAGTTAAAAACAGGTCGTGACGTAGTCATTGGCGCGTTGTTGGGTGCGGACGAATTTGGTTTTGCTACCGCCCCGCTCGTGGTTGAAGGCTGTATCATGATGCGTAAGTGTCACCTCAACACTTGCCCTGTCGGTGTCGCCACTCAAGATCCTGAATTGCGTAAGCGTTTTACGGGTCAACCTGAACACGTCGTCAACTTCTTCTTCTTTATTGCCGAAGAAGTACGTGAAATCATGGCTTCGTTGGGTATTCGCAGGTTTGAAGAATTAGTCGGCCGTGCGGACTTACTCGACACTAAAACGGGTATTGCCCATTGGAAAGCCAAAGGTTTGGACTTCTCACGGGTGTTCCATCAACCCAATGTTGCAGCATCATCACCACGTCAACATTGCGAAATTCAAGACCACGGCATTGCCAAAGCACTCGATCATCAATTGATTGCTCAAGCGCAGCCTGCCTTAGTGGAAGGCAAAAAAGTCACTATCGAATTGCCTATTCGTAACCTTAACCGTACGGCTGGCACGATGCTGTCAGGCGAAGTGGCTAAGCGTTATGGTTTTGCGGGATTACCCGATGACACGATTCATATTCGTCTGAACGGCACAGCAGGTCAAAGCTTCGCAGCGTTCCTTGCTAAAGGCATAACGATGGAATTGGTGGGTGAAGGTAACGACTACGTCGGTAAAGGCTTGTCGGGCGGTCGAATTATTATTCGTCCACACGCCGACTTCCGTGGCAATACCACCACCAATACCATTCTCGGTAATACCGTTATGTACGGTGCTATTGCTGGCGAATCGTTCTTTGCGGGTGTGGCTGGTGAGCGTTTTGCGGTGCGTAACTCAGGCGGCACCGCCGTTGTTGAAGGTGTTGGCGACCACGGTTGCGAATACATGACAGGCGGCACTGTTGTCGTTTTGGGTATGACTGGCCGTAACTTCGCCGCAGGTATGTCGGGCGGCATTGCTTATGTGTTTGATGAAAACGGCACATTTAGCAGTCGTTGCAATCTCGCACAAGTGGATGTTGTCAAAGTGTTGGCTGATGCTAAAGCACCTGCTAGTGAACCCTTGCATCGTGGTTTGCATGATGAAGCGCAATTAAAAGACTTGATTAGCCGTCACGCTAAATACACAGGCAGTACCACTGCGCAAGCTATTTTAGCGAACTGGAACGACAATCGTGCCAAATTCGTCAAAGTGTATCCGCATGAATACAAGCGCGCATTGACTCAAATTGCCGCTCAACAACAGAAAGAGGTGGCTTAAGATGGGTAAACCCACTGGTTTTATCGAATTTCAGCGTTTATCTGAATCCTATGAGCCTGTCGCCAACCGATTGACTCACTACAAAGAGTTTGTTGGCACATTGTCCGATAACGAAGCGAAAACGCAAGGCGCACGCTGCATGGATTGTGGCGTGCCCTTCTGTAATAACGGTTGCCCCGTCAACAACATTATTCCTGATTGGAATGATTTGGTGTACACAGGCAACTGGCAGCAAGCATTGGAAGTGTTGCATTCCACCAACAACTTCCCTGATTTTACAGGTCGTATTTGCCCTGCTCCGTGTGAGACAGCATGTACCTTAGGCATCAATGCTGAACCTGTAGGCATTAAGTCGATTGAGCACTTTATCATTGATAAAGGCTGGGAAAACAATTGGATTCAGCCACAACTTGCCAAAGTGAAAACGGGCAAAACAGTGGCGATTATTGGCTCTGGCCCTGCGGGTTTAGCAGCGGCGCAACAATTGGCGCGTGTTGGCCATGACGTGACTGTGTTTGAGAAAAATGGTCATATTGGCGGTTTATTACGTCGTGGCATTCCTGACTTTAAGCTCGACAAAGAAACCGTTCGTCGTCGTGTTGCACAAATGGAAGCCGAAGGGGTCACCTTCCGCACCAACGTCTTAGTTGGCGCAAGCACGATTCCTGCTGGCATTACTAACGATGCCACGGAAGTGATTTCGGCGGAAGCGTTAAAAGCACAATTCGACGCAGTGATTTTGGCTGGTGGATCGGAAGTACCTCGTGATTTACCCGTTGCTGGTCGTGAATTAGGCGGCGTACATTTTGCCTTAGAATTCCTGATTCCACAAAATAAAGAAGTGGAAGGCGGCGCAGTTAACCCCATCAATGCCAAAGGCAAACACGTTATTGTCATTGGTGGTGGTGATACAGGCTCTGACTGCGTAGGCACATCTAACCGTCATGGCGCGGCTTCTGTCACTCAGTTTGAAGTGATGCCTGAGCCACCTAAGCAAGAAAACGTTGCCCTGACATGGCCGTATTGGCCCATCAAGCTGCGTACATCTAGCTCGCATGATGAAGGTTGTAGCCGTGACTTTGCGGTCTTAACCAAGTCGTTTGTCGGTGATGACAATGGCCACGTGAAAGCACTCAAAGGCGTACGTTTAGAGTGGACAAACGGCAAAATGAGCGAAGTCGCGGGTTCGGAATTTGAACTGCCAGCCGATTTAGTGTTTTTTGCCATGGGCTTTGTTCATCCTGTCGGTGGTGTTTTAGAAGCGTTTAACGTCGAGAAAGATGCCCGTGGCAATGCGCGGGCAACGACCGATGGTGAAGGCTGCTACGCCACTAACGAGAAAGGCGTATTTGCTGCTGGCGATGTGCGTCGTGGTCAATCCTTGGTTGTTTGGGCGATTCGTGAAGGCCGTCAATGTGCGCGGGAAGTTGATGCCTATTTGATGGGTTCGAGCGTGTTGCCGCGTTAAAATAGGGTTTTAATACCTTATTTTAATAACCCCCGTTGTCGCGATGCGGCAACGGGGGTTTTGTTTTTCTGATTACGGACA
>JBKJUH010000258.1:0-4272 GCA_046590075.1 Agitococcus sp. | reverse complement strand
CTGCTTCAGTTGCAAACTTCTGTATTCGCGTGTTGAGAGATTGCACACAGTCTTGACTGGATTGAAGAGCGGCGCGAAGGGTGTTATTTTCGGTTTCGAGTTGTTGTAAGCGTTGCCGCATCTCGTCAACTACGCTTATTTCTGGGCTATCGGTGGTAGTATGGGTTGTTGCTTGATGGTTATTGTTAGTCATGCCTACGAGTACCGATGATGTCTTTAGATAGAGGGCTGACGTTGCTGTTTACTATGCAAGTGCCTGATAAAATAGACTATACCCTCGTGGTTATTTTGCCAACAACTAAGCCGTGATATTTTGGTGGTTATCAAATCAGGACTTAGGCATCGCCCCGCGATTAGCGCGTTTTGTGAGCATAATGCCGCCTAAATAATGCCGCCTAAAGTGGCTGAAATGTGAACAAATAAGCGATAACCGCGCAAGTCCTAAAAAGTCCTATCTGGATGTTGTTTGTGACTGGCACAGAACACTTCGACAGGCTCAGTGCGAACGGATAATGCAAAAAAACTAAGTGTTTCTAAATGGACGAGGTTTATAACGCATAATTCTTTTTTTCATCAATAACAATAAGTTGAGAGGGTTGATGACCAGCACCGTAACAGCGTTTTCCGCCAATCAATCGACCGCAAAAAATGCGATTTACGCGCAGGCTGGCGGCTCTACAGCCATGATTAATGTCTCTGCCGTGGGCGTGATTCGGGCATGGCAGCAAGTTGCACCCACAGGCGCGGTGTTATATGCCGCACATGAAGGATTGTTGGGTGTATTAACCGAGCATTTATTTGCCCTTGACCAATTGTCAGCAAGCGATTTGATGCGCTTATCTCAAACGCCTGCGTCAGCGTTTAGTACTTGCCGTCATGTGTTACAGCCAGAAGAAGCCGAACGCTTGATTGACGTATTTAGGGCGCATGATATTGGTTATTTTTTTTATAATGGGGGTGGTGGTGCCGCGCGGGCGTGTTTGGATGTGTTGGCAATTGCGGCACAATTCGCCTATCCGTTAAATGTTATTCATCTTCCAAAAACTATTGATAATGATTTACCAGCCACCGATTGTTGTTTGGGCTTTGGTTCGGCCGCTAAGTATTTAGCAACCTCGTTACGCGAGGCGAGTTTAGATTTAGCTTCTGTTGCCAGTAGTTCAACGAAAGTGTTTATTTTAGAAACAATGGGGCGATACAGTGGCTGGTTAACATTGGCTTGCGGCTTGGCATTACAAGGTCAGCCTGAAGAAGCCTATCTGTTATTAGTGCCAGAATTAGCGTTTGATGAGTCGATTTTTTTGGCCAAAGTGGAGGCGATGGTGGCTCAATACGGTTATTGCGTGATTGCCGTCGCCGAAGGTGTGGTTGATAAACAGGGCGAAGCCTTACACGCATCGGGTCAACGTGATGCCGCAGGTGACCGACAGTTAGGGGGTGTTGCGCCGATGTTGGCTGAGCTTATTTCTGAGCGTTTAGCATATAAATGCCATTGGTCGGTGGCGGATTATTTGCAACGTGCAGCGCGACATTTAGCCTCACAGGTGGATTTTGAGCAGGCGTTGGCGACAGGGGAAAGTGCGGTAAAGTTGGCTTTGCAAGGGCATCAACACTTTAGCCCTGTCATTCAACGACTAGCCGATGAGCCGTATCAATGGCTGATTCAGCCTGAATCATTACATGCTGTTGCTGCGCCTGAGCGTCGCGTGCCAAGAGAGTTTATCACTGAGGATGGTTGGCAATTAAGTGCCGCAGGGCGAGCATATTTGTTACCGTTAATTCAAGGTGAAGCGGCTGTTGTTTTTAAGGATGGATTGCCGTTATATGGACGTTTAGATTTGCCGTTGATTGCACAAAAGTTAAAGGCATTTATGGTGGTTGGTTGACATAAAAAAGCCGACTTACGTCGGCTTTTTACTACAGCTAGATTAACGCTTAAGCTTGATGCTCATTCGCTAAAATCTCCGCTACCGTCAACGCGGTCATATTAACAATACGACGTACCGTTGCCGATGGGGTCAAAATATGCACAGGTTTAGCCGCACCCAATAAAATTGGGCCAATGGTTACGCCGCTACCCGATGCTGTTTTTAACAAGTTAAAAGCAATGTTGGCCGCGTCTAATGTTGGCATAACCAACAAGTTGGCATTGCCTGTTAAGTTAGAATTTGGGAAGGCATCACGACGAATTTCTTCGTTCAGCGCGGCATCACCGTGCATTTCACCATCCACTTCTAATTCAGGCGCATTGGCACGAATTAAGGCATAGGCTTGACGCATTTTAATCGCGCTGGCGGTGTTTTCTGTACCAAAGTTAGAGTGCGATAACAACGCGGCTTTGGGCACAATACCAAAACGACGAATTTCTTCGGCTGCCAATAACGTCATTTCTGCAATTTGCGCGGTGGTGGGTTCTGGGTTAACGTAAGTATCGGCAATAAATAAATTGCGGTCTTCCATCATTAACACATTCATAGCATAGAAGTTTTGGGCATTGTTATTGAGACCAATAATTTGCGAGACATAGTCTAAATGCAAATGATAATGGCCAAAGGTGCCACAAATCATGCCGTCAGCTTCGCCAAACTGTACCAACAACGCGCCAATTAAGGTGCTACGACGACGTACTTCACGCATCGCTAATTCCACACCCATACCACGACGACACATTAAATCATGGTAATAGTTCCAAAATTTTTCGTAGTGTGGAAGGTTGTCTTGGTCAATCAAGGTAAAGTCTTGACCAGCACGAATACGCAAACCTAAAGTTTCAATGTGTTGGCTAATGGTTGCCGCACGACCGACCAATAAGGGATGCGCTAAACCTTCATCAACCACAATTTGCACGGCACGTAAGACGCGCTCATCTTCCCCTTCACAAAAGACAATACGCTTATTAGCCGCAGCTTTGGCTTGGGCAAATACCGGCTTCATAATAAATGCCGAGTTATAGACAAACTCTGACAGTTTTTGACGATAAGCATGGAAGTCTTGAATTGGACGTGTAGCAATGCCCGAATCCATAGCCGCTTTAGCAACGGCAGGCGCAATTTCCATAATCAAGCGTTGGTCTAAGGCTTTAGGAATAATATATTCCACACCAAAGCTGTTAGGTTCACCATAGGCAGCGGCTTCGTCACGCTCAACATGAGCCATACGCGCAATCGCATAGACACTGGCAATTTTCATCGCTTCGTTGATGGTGGTTGCGCCCACATCTAACGCACCCCTAAAAATATAAGGGAAGCATAAAGCGTTGTTGACTTGGTTGGGGTAATCCGAACGACCTGTCGCAATAATAGCATCAGCACGCGTCGCCTTAATTTCTTCAGGCATAATTTCAGGTGTGGGGTTGGCTAAGGCAAAAATAATCGGGTTAGCAGCCATGCTGGCTACCATGTCACGGCTAACAATACCTGCGGTCGATAAACCCAAAAACATATCTGCACCCACCATGACATCGGCTAAGGTGCGGGCAGTGGTTTCTTGGGCATATTTAGCTTTGCTGTCATCCATTGCCCGACCAATATGCAATACGCCTTTGGAGTCGGCAACAAAAATATTATGACGACTTGCACCAATCGCACACAATAAATCTAAGCACGACAGCGCGGCAGCACCTGCCCCCGAACAGACGATTTTAATATCGGCAATGTTCTTTTTGACTAATTGCAGTGAGTTTAATAAACCCGCACCGACAATAATGGATGTGCCGTGTTGGTCATCGTGAAACACAGGAATTTTCATGCGTTCGCGCAGTTTCTTTTCGATATAAAAGCATTCAGGTGCTTTAATATCTTCTAAGTTAATACCGCCAAACGTCGGTTCTAGCGAGGCAATAATATCGACTAATTTATCTGGGTCGCGTTCGTCGATTTCAATGTCAAAAACATCAATGCCAGCAAATTTCTTAAACAGTACACCTTTACCTTCCATGACGGGTTTGGACGCCAAAGGGCCAATATCACCTAAGCCTAATACCGCTGTACCGTTGGTGATAACTGCCACCAAATTGCCGCGTGCGGTATAACGCGAGACCGAACTAGGGTCTTTTTCAATTTCTAAACACGGAGCTGCTACTCCAGGAGAATACGCTAAGGCAAGGTCTCTTTGTGTGGCATATCTTTTTGTAGGCACCACCTGAATCTTCCCAGGTTTTGGCTCTGCGTGATATTGTAACGCATCTTTATAAAGTTTGTTCTCACTCATTTTTTTATTGTTTTGTTGAATTAACAAAGATAAATCATATAATGTTAACACTTTCTAAAAATC
>JBKJUH010000204.1:0-4358 GCA_046590075.1 Agitococcus sp. | reverse complement strand
CACTTTGTCCTACAAACGGACGTTACTCGGCGGTTTTTGCTCGACTTTTGCTACGCTTGCCACTACAGTTCGCGTCCAATGTTTGTTTTTTGTTCAATTACACAGGGGGTAACATCTCTAGAAAACGCTAAAACGACTGATATTTCAGCAGCTTATATGGAATAGCAGTTGCCTAAACGAAACTTTGAGAGGTGCTAACGCATGTCAGGCAAAATGGCCTTGCCAGCCAAAAACGCGGTTAAACTTACAAGCAATTCACTTTGGCGTATGACCTGCGCTATCGTTATTTTTTTTGCAGCATTGCAAATTAAACCTATTTATAACACCGTCGATGAAGTGACCGAACGCGGTACTTTGCGCGTCATTGGTATCACAGGGCCAACCACCTTTTTGCCACATGGCGCAGAAGGCGCGCGTGGTTTGCAATATGAACTTTTGCGAAAATTCGCCGAAAACCTTCAAGTTACCCTAATTATCGAACAAGCTCCGAATGCCGAAAGTGTCGTTCGCGCCTTAAAATCAGGTGACGCAGATATTGGCATTACAGGACTTTCTAGCGACGACCCTCGCCTAGCTAACACTCAAATCAGTGAACCCTATCTAGAAGTCAAACAACAACTGATTAAACGAATTGAAACCGAGGCAACAATCATCAGCGAAGCGCGCATTGCCGTGAGTCAAAACAGTGCTGAAGCCAAAGAATTAGCTAGCAGCAATCCACAAGCCGACATTATTGAAGTCCGTAATGCCACACCCGATAAACTATTGAATCAGGTGAATTCGGGCGATGTCGATTTTGCAGTGATGAATGATGTCGAATTTGCCGCTCACCGTGCCGCCTTCCCGAAATTAAAAGTTTCTAGCGGCTTACAAAATGCACAATTGGCATGGGCAGTTCGTCCTAACGATAAAAGCCTATTAAAACTGGCGAATCGTTTTTTACGCAATGCCAATGAAGACGGCACCCTACAACGCCTGACTGCTTTTTATGGTCAAGGCACAACGTTTAATACTTTAGGTGTCAAAACTTTTCAACGCGATATGCAAGACCGCTTACCGTTGTATAAATCGAAGTTTCAGCAACAGGCGAATAAACAAGAGATGGATTGGCGTTTGTTGGCAGCAATTGGTTATCAAGAATCAAAATGGGATGCGACTGCTATTTCACCAACAGGTGTTTCGGGCTTGATGATGTTGACTAAAGGCACCGCCAAAGACATGGGCATTAGCAATCGTAATAACCCAAGTCAAAGCATTGAAGCAGGCGCGGCTTATTACAAAATTATTGCCGATAAGTTACCAAAGACTGTCCATGAACCCGATAGAACATGGATGACTTTAGCGGCTTATAATATGGGTTATGGCCACGTTTTGAAGGCGCGCAAAATCAGTCAAGCGCATGGTGATGACCCCGATAAATGGTTAGATGTCAGTCGTCATTTACGGCAGTTGCCGCGCGCAGGCCAAGCCTTGGTTTATGTGCAAGAAGTGCGTCGTTATTATGATGCGTTGCTGCTAACCACGCCTCAAGATGGTTGGGTAGCGAGTGCGGAAAAACAACGCTGGGTGGTGCAGTAAGTTTTTAGTTAGCATCTCACCCTGTGTTTTTAAGCGAAAAGCCGTTAAAATCGGCTTTTCTTATTGTGTGTCAAGGGATTGAGCTATATGAAGCCTGTTCGTTATTCTGCTGTTTTGGTGTTGATGGGATTGGCTCTTTCTGCCTGTAACGAAAACGACCACGATACTCTTATCGTTAATAATCCTATTACTTCTCTAAAGGGTGTGGTTATTGCTTCTGGCTATTTGCAAGGTGCTACGGTTTGCTTGGATAAAAATAATAATCGTTTTTGTGATAGTGCCGAACCGCAGGCTATTACTAACGCTCAAGGGCAATATTCGCTTCAGCATTTAACAATAAGCGACTCCCAAACATACAACGTCATTGCATCTGTATCCGTCGGCGGCACAGACAAAAACCTCCAAACCACGTCTGTAATCAAGCCTTATGTGCTAACAACTCCGATTGGTTATCATGCGGTAATAAGTCCTATTACAACAGCAATTCATGAGCTCGTGTTAGAACATTCAGGAATGGATATTGCAACTGCACAGCAAATTGCTGGTTATAGCCTAAAAGTCGATAGCTTAGATTTAATGAGCGATTACAGCCAACAAACGGGCGAAGCAGCCGTACTTCTGAGAACAGCAGGCCAGTTTATTAGCGGCAGACTTGGCGAAAAACAAGAATGGATAAATACACACAATGCTCTACCGAACTACTCCCCTTTGCTAAAACATAGAGTAGCTGTCAGTGATTGTTTATTCAGGCAAAATATGGATATATCCTTTTATAACAACTTTACTGAGTTATACAACAGTTTTCCCAATAAAATTAATTTGGCGATAGCCGAAACGGATGACTACAACATTTTGGACAGAAAGTTTTTTCCTATCGAAATCAATCAACTATCAAACTTGACCGACTTATATACATTTAGCTGCATGGAGTCATCCTTTTGTAAATCCCCTGATAATCGCGAAAGCATGATTGGTATTAGCCAACTATCTATAAGCAAAACTGATGACTTAGTTACCATAAAAGATAACTTACAAAGCTACGACTTTATCGCCAAAACTGTGCAGCCATTACAAAAAAATAAAACATATATTTTTGACACTAATAATGGCTGGATTGAAGGAAGCGAATCCACTCTTAATCCTAAACAACAAAAAACCATACTATACAAAATGGATGTTTCTAGCTTACCCATGAATAGCGTATTTTTACAAAGCAAGAAACTCTTACACAATCAAAACTTTCGACAAGCAAGCCCCGATAGCGTCTTTCCAGCAAACGCTTATTTATACAAACTGATTCGCATTAACGCAGCCGATGAATACTTTCATCAAGGAAATGAGCAATTTATTGTCGACAACCTGAACTCGCCAATACATACGATTGAAGCATTAAAGGCTTTTTCGTTTGCCAGTCCTGAAAACCCAATACGTGGCGGACTCGGCGGTTATACCGTCATTGTCAAAGATAGAAATACGTATAATCGCGATTTTGATACGCAATTAAAACCTAATGGTAGTGTTACATTAGTAACACGCACAAAAACTACTGATTTAAGCTACGTCACTATTCAAGATGATATGACTTTTGCAGAAAATCAGGGGACATGGACTGAGTCAACTATTAACGCTACAAAGTTGTTAACCGTCAACGTAAATTCTTTACTACCAATGAATACGTTTGCAGAAGGTTTCTTTTATACAGAACTCGATAATAAGCTAGTGCTTGGTCAGGTAATAAAAAAAGGTTATGTTCGTGAAAACTTCCTATTCAACAAAACGGCGATGGATGCCATGAAATTAGCCATCACATCCAACAACTACTAACTCAAACAGGCGAACTCCTCTTCGCCTCTCTCCTCCCCCTAAAAAAATCCGACAACATCTTGCTGGCTTCATCGGCCAGCAAACCACCCTCAAACACAAACAGATGATTATAATAACCATTACCCAATAACTGACGCGCACTCACCAACGACCCTGATTTTGGCTCAGTTGCCGCAAACACCACACGGCCAATGCGCGCATGAATCAACGCCCCTACACACATGGTGCAAGGCTCTAAAGTCACATATAAGGTTGTGTTTTCTACGCGATAATTTTGGCTATTATGAGCCGCTTGCCGAATGGCGACCACTTCTGCATGAGCCGTTGGGTCATGGCTTAAAATCGGTTGATTATAGCCTTCGCCAATCACTTGCCCATCCAACACTAATACCGCACCCACAGGCACTTCACCCAACGCAGCACCTTGCGCGGCAAGGCTTAATGCGCGTTGCATAAAGGCAATATCTTGGTGACTAAACGGATGGGAAGTATCAGATAGGTTGGTCAAGATAAATCTCTAACAAAGGACGATTTGCACCTGTACGCACATACGCTCGCAAATTATTTAATGCCGATAATGCTTGCTCTAATAATCGCTGAAAATGTACCCGTTCCGCCTTAAAATCTTCTACCCGATAGCCGTATTCATAGACAATTTCTACTTGCATCAAACCATATTCGCCCATTAAAGGAATCACTGCCCATTCACTTAATGCTGTGCTTGCATCTTTGGCGCGTAATGCTTCAAGGACGGGCAATAGTTTGGCTGGCCATGCAGCTAATTGATGACGCACAAAAAACATAATCAGTTCTAATAATGCTTCTTCGGCGTTGGTGATTTTGGCAATGGTTGACATGATAGATATTTTTCCACCAAGACGGATATTGTGGGGCGGGTTTGTAGGGGCGGTTTGTAGGGGCGGTTTGTAGGGGGCGGGTTTGAAACCCGCCCCTAC
>JBKJUH010000128.1:0-2683 GCA_046590075.1 Agitococcus sp. | reverse complement strand
ACTCAGTCATCAAGAACATTAACTGAGTTTTATTTTTGGTTATTAATCATTAGTGTGGTATTGAGTTGGATTAGCCCAGGTTATAGCCCATTTGGCGCACTCATTAGCCAACTCGCTGAACCCGTATTAGCTCCCTTTCGACGGTTATTACCTCCGTTAGGCGGTATGGACTTATCGCCTATTGTTGCTTTTTTAGCCATAAAAGTGGTGCAAATATTACTGAGCGCAGCATCATCACAACTGATGGGGTTATTGTATTAAAGGGTCAGTTAATAGGCACATTGTCTGTTTATACCTGAACAACGTGATAAATAAAACAATGAAAATAAAAGCAGCACTACCACAACAAGGCCAAGACTTGGTACTGAATCTGCATGTACAACCTAATGCAGCGCGTACTGAATTTGTTGGTTGGCAGGGTGAGGCGATTAAAATTCGCCTGCATGCGCCGCCCGTTGATGATAAAGCGAATCAAGAATTATGTCGATTTTTAGCGGAAACTTTTGCCGTTAAACGTCAATCCGTTGTGTTGTTAAGTGGTGAGGCCTCGCGCGCCAAACGTGTGCGGATGACAAACCTGACAAGTTTACCACGATTTATTACTCTTCTTTTGCAAGGGGGCGTTTAGTGACGCAGACTATTCAGACGGGGGACAGACTCCTCACGGGGATTCAAGCCTTTAGTGCATGGAAGCTTTCTATCGCCAATGAAATCAAGCGTTATCGCTTATGGTTGCATGAAAATGGTCTGAGTTCGGTGGATTTAGATGACCGTTTAGCGCGTGCGTTACGTGCGTTTACCACTGACCGTATTTTGCTTGCGTTTGTCGGTGAGTTTTCACGCGGTAAGACTGAGTTAATCAATGCGATTTTGGGACGGCATTATAAAATGCGCCTGTTTCCGACACGTATTGGCCGCACCACCATGTGTCCTACCGAAGTTTTTTACGACCCCCAAGCCGCGGCACCGTACATTAAGTTATTACCGATTCAAACCCGTAGCAGTGCCACGCCATTATCCTCTTTTCGTCGGCAACTAGAACATTGGGCACATTTAGACTTAGACTTAACCAGCACACAGTCGATCCAACGCGCCTTTGAAGAAGTGGCCAAAACCCGTGAAGTGACGACTCAAGTCGCAGAAAGCTTAGGCTTTGAGGTGCAGTTTTTAGAGTCATCGTCAAAAAAATCAGGTTATGTCCATATTCCTGCATGGCGACACGCCTTAATTAATATTGATCATCCGTTATTGCGTTTGGGTTTATCTATTATTGATACACCTGGCTTAAATGCTATGGGTTTAGAACCCGAATTAACCTTGAGTTTTTTGCCTGAAGCGCATGCTTTATTATTTGTGTTATCGGCAGATTGTGGGGTTACGGCGAGTGACTTTTCGATTTGGAATAATCATGTGCGTGATTTGGCGACACGCAGTAATACTGCTTTGTATGCCATTATCAACAAAATTGATTTATTAGATGATGATGACGCACTTTACCCTGTGGATGTGCAAGAAAGTTTGGCGCGGTTAGTGCGTTTTTCTGCCCATCAATTACATTTGCCGATTGAGAATGTGTTGCCATTAAGTGCGCGTCAAGGTGCGCGCGCCTTTATGTACGATGATAACAGCTTATACGAATCAAGCCGTATGGCGACCCTAGAAGCGGCTTTAGCTGGCTCAGTCATTACCTCGCGTCAGCAATCCTTAAAAAATATCACCCTACAAGAGGTGATTGAAATTGTCGATACCAGCCAACAAACATTGACCGAAAAACGGCTATCGTTGCAGCAAGAATATGACTTGTTTAACCGTAACGAAAAAGACGTTGAAGTAGAGTTAGTCGGTTTAACGCGTTTGGTGCGTAAAGAGCAAGAAAAACACAATCAACGTTTAGTGTTATTGCAAGAAGGCAAAGTGGTGTTGGAGCAGCACTTAGGGCGGGTGAATGAGTTAGTCGGTAACGAAAAGTTAGAGTGGCATTTTGCTCGGGCGCGTGAGTCGGCCAGTTCGGGCGGGATGGGTTTTGGTTCAGCTGCGGCCATCAGTGTGTTCTTTCAGGGCTTAAAACTCGATTTACGGCGTTTGCGTGATGAAATGGATGCCTCCGAACAAACGGCTAGTAAGATTTATCAGCGTTATATGCAAGCCATGGGGCAGGTTGATATTAAACTGCCATTTGTGGATATTGAGCAGTATATCAACGAGTTTACCGAATTAGAAAAGCAAGCCGCACCGTATAAAAATCGTTTTGGCTCATTATTGGCGAATCAAGAAAAAGTCTTCGACCACTTTTTTGACACCTTAGCGCGTGAAGCGCGGGTTATTTATGAAAAAGCTAGAGACGATGCCTCGCGTTGGTGTAAACAAGTGTTAGTGCCGCTGATGCAGCAAACCTTAGAAGCCAAAAAACGCATTGATGAACAACTCAAGCGTTTAGAGCATTTGCATATGATTGATGCCACCCGCGACCATCGTTTGATTGAAATTAAACAGCAATTAGAAGAACTGACGCATCAAGAAAGCTTCTTGATGGAAGTTTCATTCTGCTTGCAGCCTGTAGAATTGTCTTAATATAGCAGTCGGCATGACCATAAAAGAGGCTTCGACTCCGCTCAGTCAGCGTATTGACTACGCGTAGTCAGCGCAAATTGCTCCCTGAGCGGAGTCGAAGGGTTAATTTGAC
>JBKJUH010000390.1:0-4262 GCA_046590075.1 Agitococcus sp. | reverse complement strand
CACTTCAACATGGTGATGTTAGAGGTTAAGTATTCAGCAACCGATTTTTCGCTTAACGTAATTGAGCAACCTGCTGCAGAACGCTCGGCAGAGGCATCAGACAATTCAAACGCTTGTTCAGCGGTTAAATCTTCTAAGCCTTCGATTTCTAAAATACGACCATTAAAGACGTTCTTTTTGCCTTTTTTCTCGATGGTTAATTCACCACGTTGAATCGCTGCATAAGGAATGGCATGAACCAAATCACGCAAGGTAATACCAGGTTGCATGGTGCCTGTAAAACGCACTAATACCGACTCAGGCATATCTAAAGGCATAACACCAGTAGCGGCAGCAAACGCCACTAAACCAGAGCCAGCAGGGAAGGAGATACCTAAGGGGAAGCGCGTATGAGAGTCACCACCCGTACCAACCGTATCAGGCAATAACATACGGTTTAACCAGCTATGAATAATACCGTCGCCTGGGCGCAAGCTCACGCCACCACGATTCATAATAAAATCAGGTAAGGTGTGATGTGTTTGTACGTCAACAGGTTTTGGATAAGCCGCAGTATGACAGAAAGACTGCATGACTAAGTCGGCAGAGAAACCCAAACACGCTAAATCTTTTAATTCATCACGCGTCATTGGGCCTGTAGTATCTTGCGAGCCAACAGTGGTCATTTTGGGTTCGCAGTAAGTGCCAGGACGCATACCTGCTACGCCACAGGCTTTACCGACCATTTTTTGCGCTAAAGTATAACCTTTGCCTGTGTCGGCTGGTTGAACGGGCAGGCGGAACAAGGCTAAAGGAGCTAAACCTAACGACTCACGGGCTTTAGTGGTTAAACTACGGCCAATAATCAAGTTAATACGGCCACCCGCACGCACTTCATCTAACAACACTTGGGATTTTAATTCAAAAGTGCTTAAGACTTCGTCAGACCCATTTTTAGTTATTTTGCCTTCGTATGGGTAGATGTCAATCACATCACCTGTATTGAGGTTAGCAACATCGGCTTCAAACGGTAAAGCACCTGCATCTTCCATGGTATTGAAGAAAATAGGCGCGATTTTGCTACCAATACACACACCGCCTTGACGTTTGTTGGGAATACAAGGAATGTCTTCACCCGTAAACCACAACACCGAGTTAGTCGCCGATTTGCGGCTAGAACCTGTACCGA
Organism: Agitococcus sp.; assembly: GCA_046590075.1. Lineage (GTDB taxonomy): Bacteria > Pseudomonadota > Gammaproteobacteria > Pseudomonadales > Moraxellaceae > Agitococcus. The sequence goes on along the minus strand of JBKJUH010000390.1, from coordinate 3,094 downwards.
CAACGTCACCGACATAAGCCACGGTATGGCCTTTGCCTTTTAACGCTTCGATTTGCTTGATTGGGCCAATAGTGCCAGCTTGGTCGGGAAAAATACCATCACGGGCATTTTTTAACATCGCGTTAGCATGTAAAGGAATGTCTGGGCGGCTCCAAGCGTCTTGTGCAGGGGACAAGTCGTCAGTATTGGTTTCGCCAGTCACTTTAAACACGGTGACGGTCATTTTATGGGGTACTTCTGGACGGTTAGTAAACCATTCAGCGTCTGCCCATGATTGAATTAATTCTTTAGCAAAGGCATTGCCCGCTTTTGACTTTTCATCGACATCATGGAAAGCATCAAACATCAACAATGTGCCTTTTAAGGCGGCAACGGCATCGGCCGCCAATGTGGCATTATCTAAAAGGCTAACCAAGGGTTGAACATTGTAACCGCCTAACATGGTACCTAATAATTTAACCGCTTGTTTTGCTGTGACTAAAGGAGAAGTCGCTGCGCCAGTGGTCAATGCGGCCAAGAATGCAGCTTTTACATAGGCCGCAGGGTCAACACCCGCAGGAACACGGTTTTCTAATAAATCCACCAAAAAGGCTTCTTCGCCAGCAGGAGGACATTTTAATAAGGCGACAAGAGCCGCAGTTTGTTGTTCGTCGAGTGGTTTTGCAGGTACGCCTTGAGCGGCGCGTTCAGCAACGTGTTGGCGATAGGCTTCTAGCACGATAGTTTCCTCATGTTAACAAAGAGTCTGAGCTGGCAATACGCTGGCTTTTGACTAAGAAGACGTTATTTGGTAATACAACGTGTGTGTTTAAGAAAAACGGTGTGCGAATGTTAGCACTCAAACACATAAAAGTTAAGAAATCGTTATATGGCAAAGCGTATAATCATCTTTTAGTGGCATAATCGCCGTTGTTTCTTAAACTTTCAAAGTATAGCGTTATTATTAGTCTTATCCCGATAGTTGCCTGTTTAATAAGGCATCTTACCCACCTAATAATTGCCTTCTTTTTTATGCACAGGTTTTGGTTGTGACAGTTTCTTTACAAAATATTTCTAGCGCTAATGAACATCATTCAACTCAGCATCCCAAAGGATGGCGTGAGGTACAAAGCATCGGTTGGTTGGGCTTGGGCTTGTACCTATTGCTGGCTTTATTAACCCATTCACCTTTAGACCCTGGTTGGTCAAAACTCAGTAGCGATACTTTGGCGGTGTCGAACTCCGCAGGGGTAGCAGGTTCGTGGCTGGCTGACTTGATGTTTAGCTTTTTGGGCAAAGCCGCTTTTTTAATCCCTATTTTTATGATGATTGAAGTGTTGGCTATTTGGCGGCCACAAACCATGACCTTTAAGTTTGGTTTACGCTGGTTGGCCAAAGGTTTGTTGTTAGTATCAGCAACAGGTTTATTTGCGCTGCATGATGTCGAAACCAGTAGTACGATTATCAATGCCGCAGGTGGAATTATTGGTTTAGAAGTAGGGCAGTCGCTACTCCATAATTTTGGCTTGCTGGGCAGCACATTTTTGCTGCTATCGGTGTTGTTGTTAAATGGCACCTTAGTGACAGGCTTTTCTTGGAACTTTTTATTAGAAGCCTTAGGTTATGCACCTTATGCGGGCTTATTAAATTTACAAGCCAGTTATCGTCGTAAAATAAAAGAATATCAAGAGCATCAACAACAAACTTTAGCACTACAGTCGGCGATGAACACCGCCGAAGAAAAGTTTCATCTCAATATCACCAATGACAAAGTACAAGCACAAATTATCCCACCTATTACTGCTAAAGCTGATGGCCAACGTATTGAGCCTTCCTTTGGTAATCTGCCTATTTTAACTACAGAAAATGAGGTGTTACCGTCACTCATCGACTCCGAAGTTGTCAGTACAGAAACGCCACAATTAATGGCCGAGCTTAACGATGCGTTTGCTAGTTTTACCCAAGAAATGCCCGCATTAACGCCTGAAATGTTAGCCGCGGCTATGCCTGTCGCGCCCTCCGTCGTTGTGCCTGAGCTAATACAGGCTCAAGACGAATTAGCAGAAGAAAAGCTAGCAGACGAGTTAAGAGCCTTTTTAGGAGATAATCCTTCTTCACTAAAACCTGAATTGGCAATTGATAAAACAGCCGATGATTGGATGTCTGAAGAAGAACCGTTCCCCATCTTAAAAGCCGAACCTGCTGTATTAGCACTTCCCGTTAAAGCCGTACCCATAGCTGAACCTGAGCACTTTTTAGATGAAGCCGCCGAGCGATGGTTGGCGCAAGATTCAGGCCATGATGCTGACTTTGCCAGTAAATTAGACGAAGTGGTGATTAGTGCCGCCATTGAAAGTGCGATCATTGAGCATCCTGCTGCAACTCCTGTGGTATTGCCAAGCGTTGACATGAGCAAACCGTCAGAAGGCTCCATTGAAATAGCGGTGCGTTATTGCAAACAAATAGAAAGCCTATTAGAGCAACAATTTTTTGCTGAAGGACGTGGCTTGCATGAAAAAGTCAGTAGTGTCGAAGATGTGTTATCCGACGATTTAGTGCGGGTATTGCGTTGGATTGCGACCTTGCGTAATAAAGTTGTCCATGAAGACGGTTTTGAGATTGAAAATATAGTTGCCTTCAAAGAGTCCTGCGAACAAGCGATTACTCATCTTAAAAATCATCCTGTATCGTTAGCTGTAGCAGATGATTTTGACGAAGGTTTTGATAACAACATTGGGATTGATGTACCTGAAGTCGCCCCTCCTGTTGAATCGGAATTAGTGGACGACTTTTTAGATTTAGAAGAGCTAGATGAAGAAGTTGTTCATCCTGTTGTTGAAGTTGTTCCAGCAGCCCTTGTTGCACCTGTGCAAGTCGCCCCGAAAGTGTTTGTTCCCACCGTCGATGTTAATAAAGCCGACAATCCGTTAAGCCGTTTGCCGTCTTTAGATTTACTGGAAAAACCCGACGTTAATCGTAAAGCAGGTTTTACCCCTGAGCAATTAGAACGCTTATCGCGCTTATTAGAAATTAAACTGCGTGAATTTAATATTGATGCCAAAGTCGTGGGTGCGTTGCCCGGCCCCGTGGTCACTCGTTTTGAAGTTGACCCAGC
>JBKJUH010000339.1:0-7825 GCA_046590075.1 Agitococcus sp. | reverse complement strand
CACAAAAATCTCACTTACTACACTTCCCTAGCCAACCACTCAACCATATCTTCATTGTGCACACGGTCATAAATTTCCTCAACCGCGAGTGTCAGTGCAATTGAATCGAAAACAACTTCTTCACCTAAATAATAATGTTCAGGCAGCCAACCTGCACTTCTGCGAATCACTTCAATTTGCACAAAGTCTTGTTCTATCAGCACATATTCTTGCAATGTTTCAATCTGCATATACGCCAAACGCTTGATAGTTTCATCGGTGCGGCGCGTCGATTTTGACAATACTTCAACAATCAACCGAGGTGTTTTCGTTAGCACACCAAGTAGTCTTGCTCAGTCATGTGCTGAAGAAAATAATCTTTGGCAGGAGAACTCATCATTTACCTCAAAAAACTGTTTTAGGACTTACACGGTTATCGCTTATTTGTTCACATTTCAGCCGCTTTAGGCGGCTTTATGTTCACAAAACTCGCTAATCGCGGTGCGTAAGTCCTATTCTTAGGCCTGCTAACACCCATGACTAGTGTTTATGATGACCATTATTATGGCCGTGTTTATGCTTCCAACCCTTATGTTTACGATGGTGCTTACCGTGTCCACGAGAGTCATCATCACGCACATAAACAACGTTACTTCTAACGACTGTATTTTCTCTAACAACGACTTGCGGCTGTGAACTTGTTGACGTACTTGTTGACGTACGCGTACCAATCGCCGCGCCTGTCGCACCACCAATGGCTGCACCAACAATCGCGCCATTACGACCATTCATGTCACTGCCAATTGCAGCACCAATTGCACCACCGACACCACCACCAACGACAGCACCCGTATCGGCGGCAAAGCTTGTAGGCGCTGCGAGCAGCCCACAGAGCACTAATAAAGGCATCATTCTTGTGTTCATAATTCACTTCCTTCATGATAATAGGAATTTGCGAGATTGCAAAATTATTATCCCTAAATGTAACAAAATTTGTCAGCACTTAATTGTAAACTAGATTAAATTAGGTGCGCAACAAGTAATGCTTTTGTAAGTATACAACCTTTAACGTAAAGCGCAGGTAAAATAAGGTGTTTTTATGTACAGTTTTCACTGAATCTCAACATTTTGAATGCGGAATAAATAGGCACTTAGCTCCCTCCCCCCCCTGTCGAGCATAAATAAACTGCATCCATTTTGAAAACTGGAGTATTTAGATTGACGGCAGTTTTATGTGTTTTGTAGGGGTAAACCCATGTGCTTACCCTGAGTTTAGGGCAGACCCATGGGTCTGCCCTTACCAAAAATCGTTATTTTTTAGGCCGTAAAAAACTATTGGTTTCTGAGTGAACGCGGCTTATCTTACTAAAAACAATAATATCCCGCAAAGCCCAACCTAAACATACTTTACTTACCGTAACGACTCGCCATTTTCTCTAAAGAAATAGGATTGATTTTGCTGGCATTGCCTGCAGCACCAAAGGCTTCATAACGATCAATACAGACATCACGCATCGCGGTAATGGTTTTGGCGAAGTATTTACGCGGATCAAATTCGGCAGGGTTTTTCGCCATAAACTGACGGATTGCTCCTGTTGACGCTAAACGTAAATCGGTATCAATATTCACTTTACGCACACCGTGTTTAATCGCTTCAACGATTTGTTCCACAGGTACACCGTAGGTTTCTTTAATATCGCCACCAAACTCGTTAATAATCGCTAACCAATCTTGAGGTACAGAACTAGAGCCGTGCATGACTAAATGGGTATTAGGGATACGCGCATGAATTTCTTTAATGCGCTCAATGGCTAAAATATCGCCTGTGGGTGGGCGAGTAAATTTGTACGCACCATGTGATGTACCAATAGCAATTGCTAAGGCATCAACATGGGTATCGGCAACAAAACTGGCCGCTTCTTCAACGCTAGTTAATAATTGCGAATGGTCAAGCACACCTTCTGCACCTACACCATCTTCTTCACCCGCCATACCTGTTTCTAAGGAACCTAAACAACCAATTTCACCTTCAACCGAGACACCACAGGCATGCGCTAACGCCACGACATTACGGGTAACACTGACATTGTAGTCATAATTAGTAGGCGTTTTACCGTCTTCGGCTAACGAACCATCCATCATCACCGAGCTAAAACCCAATTGAATAGAGCGTTGGCAAATGGCAGGGCTGGTACCGTGATCTTGGTGCATCACCACGGGAATATGCGGGAACTCTTCAATTGCCGCTAAAATCAAATGGCGTAAAAACGGTGCACCTGCATATTTACGCGCCCCTGCGGAGGCTTGCACAATCACGGGCGAGTTGGTTTTATCGGCTGCTTCCATAATCGCGCGCATTTGCTCAAGATTATTGACGTTAAAAGCAGGAATACCATAACCATGCTCAGCGGCGTGGTCTAACATTTGACGTAATGAAATTAAAGCCATTTATGCTCTCCTAAGTTTTTTCAATTAACCGCGTTGCGCGGCTTCTTCTAAGGCTTCGACCGCTGGTAATTTTTTACCTTCGACAAATTCTAAAAACGCTCCGCCACCTGTAGAGATATACGAAATCTGTCCAGCAACACCATATTTATCAATGGCTGCTAAGGTGTCGCCACCACCCGCAATCGAGAAGCCTTTGCTACCTGCAATCGCCAGTGCTAAAGTTTTAGTGCCTTCGCCAAATTGGTCAAACTCAAATACGCCGACAGGACCATTCCATAAAATCGTTTTTGCCGATTTAATATAGTTAGCAAAACGTGCAGCAGTTAATGGGCCAATATCCAAAATCATGTCGTCATCTTCAACTTCTTTGACCGACTTAATGGTCGCCGTTGCGCTTTCAGCAAACTGTTTGGCAACCACTACATCCTCAGGCAATGGTACGCTGACACTACGCGCAATTTCTTTAGCTGTTTCAATCATGTCGGGTTCATATAAAGACTTACCGATATTGTAACCAGCCGCAGCTAAGAAGGTGTTCGCGATACCGCCACCGACAATCAATTGGTCACACACCTCGGCCAACGATTTCAAAACTTGTAATTTAGTGGATACTTTTGAGCCTGCAACCACTGCAATCATTGGGCTAGCAGGATTATCTAATGCCAACGCTAAAGCCTCTAATTCAGCGGCTAACAAGGGGCCTGCACAGGCGATCGGTGCAAATTTAGCGACACCGTGTGTTGATGCTTCGGCACGATGGGCGGTACCAAAAGCATCCATGACAAACACATCACATAAAGCAGCGTATTTTTGCGCGAGTTCATCGCTGTTTTTCTTTTCACCTGTGTTAAAACGGACGTTCTCGAATAAAACAACTTCGCCTTCAGCAATAGTGTAACCATCAACATAGTTTTCAATTAGTGGTACAGGACGCGCTAAGGCTTTGCTTAAATAGGCAGCCACGGGTAATAAGGAATTTTCGGCAGACGCTTCACCTTCGGTTGGGCGACCTAAATGTGAACACACCATCACCGACGCGCCTTTAGCTAAGGCCAATTTAATGGTGGGAATGGAGGCAAGAATCCGAGCATCGCTGGAAATTTTGCCATCTTTGATAGGGACATTCAAATCTTCACGTATTAATACTCGTTTGCCGTTCAAATCTAAATCGACCATTTTTAACACGGACATACTACACTCCTACTGCGGTAAATCAGTTCAAGAATTAACTCACATTATTGGCCGTTATTTCATCACGATTCTTCATACAAACCTATGGCGAAATCACTATTTTTAGCGCATTTTCGCTAAAACCAAACATAAATCTAATAATCGGTTGGCATAACCCCATTCATTGTCATACCACGCCAATACTTTTGCTTGTTGGCCGACAACTTTGGTTTCAGTGGCGTCAAAAATCAAGGAATAAGGGGAGTGATTAAAATCACTAGAGACTAACCACTCATCACAATAACTTAAAATTTCGTGGTATTCGTCTACTGCTTTGTCTTGGAATAAACGATTAATTGCCTCAACCGTCATCGGTTTTTCGGCAACAAAACTTAAATCTATCGCCGCGACATTCAGCGTTGGCACCCGAATCGAATAACCTGCAATTTTATCGGCTAAATGCGGCAATACCCGTTTGAGCGCGCCAATACTACTAGAGGTAGTGGGGATGATGTTATGGCCAGCCGCCCGACTACGGCGTAAATCCCGATGGGTGTGGTCTAATAAGACTTGATCGGAAGTGACGGCATGAATTTCTGTCATCAGTGCCGATTGTATGCCAAAGGCTTCATCCAAAATTTTCATCATTGGCACCAGCGCGTGGGTGGTACACGAAACACTCGAAATGATTTTTTGCTCATGGGTCAATTGCTGATGATTAACACCATAGACAATGGTGGCATCGACTTCATCAAATGGCGCAGCACCAATAATGACTTTTTCTGCGCCTGCTTGCAGATGGCGCGCCGCTTCTTTTTTGGAGCGAAACAGTCCTGTACATTCTAAGACCACATCCACGTTTAAGGCGTACCAAGGCAATAGTTCAGGCTGTGGTTGTTGCAACAAAGGAATACGATAACGTGTTTGCCCACCCTTTGCTTTAACCATTAAATCCGATTGTTCTAAGTCGGCTTGACCTGTAAAGCGACCATGTGTGCTGTCGTAACGAGTGAGATGCACTAAAGCTTCAGGTGCGCCTAAATCATTGATTGCCGCAAACTCTAGTTGTGCTGGGCAACCGCGCTCTACCCATGCTCGCAGGACATTACGGCCAATTCGACCATAACCATTGATGGCAATTCGTAGCGGTACAGACATTACATAAGCACCAAAATACTGCCATGTGTTTGATGGAGGAAGTGTTGTATATCAACAACATGGTGACGCAATAAGGTTTCTATTTGTTGTGTCGTGCAATTCCCTATTTTTAACCAAATGACTTTGGGAGGCGAACCACGCACGACACTTAAATCGTTAAAATCAGCACCTTTGGTGACAATACAATAATCATTGTCTAGTGCGTACTGCCAAACGAGGGTATCGTCAACAGCATCTAACTCAATATAGGCAACGTGTTGACAATCACTAAAAACATCTTGCAAGCGTGCCAATAAACGCAAAGATAAATTATTATCTAATAATAATTTCATGCGGCAACCAAAAATTGTTTTTCTTTATCCGCCGCAAACATTAAACAGGCCAAAACATCTTCTCGTGTCAGCATCGGAAAATCATCGACAATTTGTTCAATCGTCATGCCAGCCGCTAAATACGATAAAACATCATAGACTGTAATACGCAAGCCGCGAATACAGGGCTTTCCGCTACGCTTACCTGCTTCTAAGGTAATAATTCCTTGATAAGATAATGACATTACTGACATCCTTTAATGTACAGCTTATAAGCATAGCCTATTAAGCTGTACAAACCATAGGCTTACACTAAACTATTCACTGCATTCACCACCGCGTCAACGGTAATACCAAAATGTTGGTACAAGTCTTTAATCGGTGCGGATTCGCCAAAGGTGGTCATGCCAATAACTTTACCGTCTAAACCAACAAACTTATACCAATAATCAGCATGAGAGGCTTCAACGGCAACACGCGCACGCACTTCGGGGGGCAATACTTTGTCACGATACGCGGCATCTTGCGCCATAAACACATCAACCGCAGGCATAGATACCACACGCACACCTTTAGATTCGTCTGTTAAGCGTTGTTGGGCGTAAATAGCCAACTCCACTTCTGAACCTGTGGCAATAATGATTGCTTCTAATACACCTTTTTCTTCGACTAACACATAACCACCACGACCAATATTATCTAACTGCAAGGCATCACGCTCTAAATGTGGCAAGTTTTGGCGGGAGAAAACCAAAGACGTTGGGCCATTAGTTTTTTGCAAGGCTGCTAACCACGCAACGGCAGATTCAACTGCATCCGCAGGTCGCCACACCGACATATTGGGCGTGCCGCGTAAGCTGGCGAGTTGTTCAATCGGTTGATGTGTGGGCCCATCTTCCCCCAAACCAATAGAATCATGGGTAAAGACGTAAATCACCCGTTGTTTCATTAACGCGCTCATGCGTACAGCATTACGTGCATATTCCATAAAGATTAAGAACGTTGCGCCGTAAGGAATAAAGCCACCATGCAAGGCGATACCATTCATCATGGCACTCATGCCAAACTCACGGACACCATAAAACACATAATTACCTGCGGGGTTTTCTTGTACGCCGTGACAACCTTTCCATAAGGTCAAGTTCGAGCCTGCTAAGTCAGCCGAACCCCCTAATAATTCAGGCAACAATGGCCCAAAGGCATTTAAGGCATTTTGTGAGGCTTTACGGCTGGCAATAGTTTCGCCTTTGGTAGCCACTTCATTGATATAGGCTTTGGCTTGTAAGACAAATGAGGCAGGTAATTCGCCTTTTAAGCGACGTTTTAATTCAGTGGCTAATTCAGGATGCGCTTTTTGATACGCGTTAAAATCGGCTGTCCAATTTTTTTCTAAAACATCACCTTTCAGCGTGCAATCCCATGCTTCATAAATATCGTCAGGAATTTCAAACGCGCCATGCTCCCAGCCCATTGCCGCGCGTGCGCCTGCAATTTCGGCTGCGCCCAGTGGTGCGCCATGACAATCTTCTTTACCTTGTTTAGTCGGTGCGCCACAACCAATAACCGTTTTACAAATAATTAAGGTTGGGCGTGTGGTGTCGGCATGGGCAGCAACAATCGCGGCTTTAATAGCGGTGCTGTCGTGGCCATCAATTTGACCAAGCACTTGCCAACCATAAGCGGCAAAGCGTTGAGCAGTGTTATCGGTAAACCAGCCTTCAACTTCACCATCAATAGAAATGCCATTATCATCATAAAAGGCAATTAATTTACCGAGTTTGAGTGTACCCGCCAACGAAGAAACTTCGTGGGAAACTCCTTCCATCAAACAACCATCACCTAAAAAACAATAAGTATGATGATTGACGACATCAAAACCATCACGATTAAATTGTGCTGCTAGCGTTTTTTCAGCTAAAGCCATACCGACAGCATTGGCTAAACCTTGACCTAATGGCCCTGTGGTTGTTTCTACGCCTGCGGTATAGCCGTATTCAGGATGGCCTGGTGTGCGACTGTGCATTTGACGAAATTGCTTTAAGTCTTCAATGCCTAAGTCATAACCTGTTAAATGCAATAAAGCATATTGCAGCATGGAACCATGACCATTGGACAAGACAAAACGGTCACGATTAGGCCATTGCGGATTTTTAGGATTATGACGCAATACGCCACGCCATAACACTTCGGCAATATCGGCCATGCCCATCGGCGCACCAGGGTGGCCAGAATTAGCTTTTTGAACTGCATCCATAGCAAGAGCGCGAATAGCATTAGCAAAGCGGCGTTGAGGTAGGGCAGCAGCGGTCATAAAACGACTCCAAAAACGGGCAACAGCGAAAATTCAAAATCAGAGCGCGAGAGTCATTACAGTGACTCATTCTGACAAGGGCGCAATTGTCGCTGAATTGAGAGCAAGGGGCAAATGCTATTGATGGTTTGTCGGTATGAGTGATATAGCGTTTGTGGTAGATTATGGTCAAAAGCATGGTAATACGGTAAATTTTTCTTTATCGGCATCATGCAGTCGTACTAACCTAAGTCAACTTCCAACACAGAACAGTTCACCTACTTTTGAGGTTTATGATGAGTTCAGCCTTGCGTAAAACAGATACTCTCATCAGCGATGAAGATTATTTTGCCCTAGCAGCCTGTCGGACTTGACTCTGCAGCCACCGACAAACACCCATCCCGATATGACCTTTTATCAGTTCAACGGCTTTTTAGCGTTCTCATCGGCTATCGCAAGTGCATGGTAC
>JBKJUH010000282.1:0-8439 GCA_046590075.1 Agitococcus sp. | reverse complement strand
ACTATACGGCAATATATGGACGGTAAAAAATACTGCCCTGCCGATAGTACGTTGAACGATGAGCAGCTGTATCAACAAGCCATGAGGAATTTTTTTCAGGCTGAGAAGCAAAGGATTGCTGAACATAAAACTGATACCTCTTTTGACTGGAATTCCACACGGAGCAACGCAAACGGCAATCTATTTGTCATGCATCCTCTGTCGGCCACTGATTTACGCTCAGTATTTCAAAAAAAATTAGAAAGTTTACAGAGTGAATCAGTGAAATATAACGGGAATATTGACATGGATAGTTTCTATAAAGAGCTATCAATCACTTCAGTAGTAACCTTGGTTACACAGGCAAAAATTGAAGATACTTTTAATGTAAAGCAGCCTGATATCTACCATTCGTTAAATAATAAATATGGATTTTTATTTGTTACGCAGTCTAAGTCTCCTTTTTATGCTCATGATTTTTATCCCAGTGATTGTTGTCATATTTTAAATGATAAGCAAGTTGAAGATTTAAGAGAGGCTCTTAGAGTGGAAAGAGAAAAGCCGTTCGAGCAGCGGAAAAACGCAATAAATATTTCAGAACACCATTATGGCGCGCGTGCAGAACGATATTTGAGCATTTCTCGCTATTCTTTTGAGGGTAGGTTTGAGGAGGGGAAGGTGGTGTATGATCGTCCAAACTATGGTTCTTATAATGCAAATGAACTTAAAAGTTCCTTTCTACATACCAGTGTGTACCATTTAGACCACTGCGGAAACATTCTACCAATTGCGTTCCAAATTCCCATGACACTTGAGTTATACAACCGTTTTACTCGGAATTTTGATTAAGAACAGGAGAACACCATGACGATGCTCACTGCCGAACAAATCGTAGCAAGCGCAGGCTGGGCATTTGCCCAGCTTATTGATTATAAAGGACTTTCTATTGTTTGCTGGGCTAAAGCCACAGCCTACAACCCTCACCCTGAAGGAGAAGGAGCTTGCAAGGCTCACCTAAAACTTAACGACAAAGCTCTAATACTTGTCGGCTAATATCTAAGTTCACTTCTCTACGCTCACCTAAAGCAACCATTTTATGGGCTTGGAGTTGCGCTAAAACCGCTTCAATGTCCGTTACACCATAATCCGATAACCGTGTTTTTACGCCTACACTTTCAAAAAATGCTCTGGTTTTGGCAATGGCGAGGTTAATACGTGTCTCGTCGTCACCTTCGTTAATATGCCAAACACGCTCGGCAAATTGCAGCAACTTTTCGCGTTTTGCATCTTTTCGTACGGCTAACATCGACGGCAACACAATGGCTAAGGTTTGGGCGTGGTCAATATTATAAAGTGCCGTTAATTCATGGCCAATCATATGAGTAGACCAGTCTTGGGGAACACCTGCACCAATCAAACCATTTAAGGCCATGGTTGCGACCCACATTAAATTGGCGCGGACATCGTAATCTTCGGGGGTTGCCAATGCTTGTGCGCCCAGTTCAATTAATGTCAGTAATAAGCCTTCGGCAAAACGGTCTTGAACGGGGGCGTTGACAGGGTAGGTTAAATACTGTTCGGTAATATGGACAAAGGCATCAACTACACCATTACCGACTTGACGAGGAGAAAGCGTATACGTTTTAGTGGGATCAAGAATGGAAAATTGAGGAAACAGTTTTTCGCTAAAGAACGCCGATTTTGTATGCGTACTTTTGATGGTTACCACACCACCGTTGTTCATTTCTGAACCTGTTGCCGATAGTGTCAGCACTACACCAATGGGTAGTGCTTTTTTGATTTGAGTACCGCGTGTTTTCAAAATATCCAAACAGTCGCTTTCATATAAGGCAGCGGCGGCAATAAATTTAGTACCGTCAATCACCGAACCACCGCCAACGGCAAGTAAAAAATCAATTTTTTCTTGACGGACAATCTCGACGGCTTGCATTAATGTTTCATAACTTGGGTTGGGTTCTATGCCTGCAAATTCAGAGACGATTCTGTCACCCAGCGCGTGTAAGACTTCGTTGAGTGTGCCTGTGGTTTTAACGCTGCCACCACCATATAACACTAAGACGCGTGCTTGTTGCGGAACGTGTTTGTTTAAGTCGGCAATACGGCCTTTGCCAAAGACAATGCGCGTTGGATTATAAAAGTCAAAGTTAAGCATGGTGGTTTGCCCTAAATTAAGGATAAAAAGCGAAAACAGTTTACTTTTTTACACTAGCCGTGCGCGCACTAATGGCGTTTAACTTTAACATGGTTTGCGAGGTATAGGCATGGCACAACGCACCTGCAAGCGCATCAGCGGCATCGGCTTGAGGAATAACGGGTATATTTAATATGCGTGTCACCATTAATTGCACTTGCTCTTTTTCGGCCGCACCAAAACCAACAACCGATTGTTTAATTTGTCGGGCGGTATATTCATAAACAGCAATGTCGTGCATTACTAAAGCGGTGACAGCCGCGCCTCGTGCTTGGCCTAATTTCAGTGCGCTATCGACGTTATGGGCTAAAAAGACTTTTTCGACCGAGGCTTCGGTGGGTTGATAAAAGTCAATAATACGTTTTAAGCCTTCGTAAATTCGTTTTAAGCGAATAGGCATTTCGTCACTTTCGGTACGAATTGTGCCTGCATCTATAAAACGGCATTTACTGCCTGTTTTTTCAATAATGCCGTAACCAGTCATCCGTGAGCCAGGGTCAATACCAATAATAATGGTCATAAAAAGAATGCTTTAAGAAATAATAGAATAAAAATTGGCTTCGAATCCGTTTGTCAGAGCAGAAGCACTTTCTGGGTGAAGGTGGGATACCGTTAGCACAGTCAACTAAATTTTTAGCAAACGATATCATTCTTGCATGTCAGGATAAATTTAAGCCGCGTGCAAGTTTTCCTCAAGGCTATGTCTTCGTTAACTGTTGAAGCTAAAATTTCGTCACCGAAAGTTCCCTCTCCCTGTTGAGGGAGAGGGCTAGGGTGAGGTTTTGCAGGATATTAAGCACTCTATTTCGTGTCTACACCCCCTTGCTTCCCCCTCACCCCAACCCTCTCCCGCTAGGAGAGGGAGAAAAACGACTTCAACTTAAAACGACGACATAGCTTTCATCAAACAGTGATGTGATTTTATAATACATAGCTCAGGCTTAAGCCATCACCTTATTACCACCTACAGGTTTTTGCGTTGGCCGCACCAAATCCCATAAGCCTAAACGGTTTAACTCTAATTCCACCATGCTACGAATCACTGCCGCATTATCAATCGCCAGTGCTTGGTCGAGTAAGTTTTTCGCCACGCTCATGGGCACAGTACGCAATACTTTACGAATTTTCAGTAAGTTACTGGCACTCATACTCAATGAGTCAAAACCCATCGCCATTAACAAAATTGCAGTGCCAGGGTCGCCCGCCATTTCGCCACAAATACTGACTTTTTTGCCAGCAGCATGAGTCTCTTTTACGACATATTGCAACGAGCGCAATACAGCAGGGTGGTACGGCGTATATAAATCAGCGACTCTGGAGTTGTTGCGGTCAACCGCTAGTAGGTATTGTGTTAAGTCGTTAGAGCCAATAGAAACAAAATCAGCAATTTGTGCTAAGTCTCTGATTTGAATCAAGGCCGATGGCACTTCGACCATAACGCCAAGCTTGGGCGTATGAATAGTGATTTTTTCTTCTTCTTGTACTTCACAGACGGCACGGTGTAATAAATGTTGTGCTTCTTCAATCTCAAATACCGAGGAAATCATCGGTAATAAAATTTGCAAGTTATCCAAACCGATATTAGCTTTTAACATGGCGCGCATTTGCACCATAAAAATTTCAGGATGGTCTAAAGTAATACGAATACCACGCCAACCCAACGCAGGGTTAACTTCATCAATGGGAAAGTAGGGTAAGTCTTTATCGCCACCAATATCTAACATGCGCATAGTCACGGGATAGGGCGCAAAGGCTTCTAATTGTTGACGGTAAATATTGCGCTGTTCTTCTTCGCTGGGAAAACGGTCGCGCAACATAAACGGAATTTCGCTACGATACAAACCGACACCTTCCGCACCGCGTTCACGGCCACGAGCGACATCAGCCATTAACCCTGTATTCACATATAAAGTAATACGATGACCATCGGGCGTTTCGGCAGGCAAATCACGATAAGCATCTAAGCCCGCCACTAATTGCCGTTCTTCTTTAATAATTTCTTTATAGCGTTTACGCAGCTCACGCGAGGGATGCACATAGACGCGTGCCTGATAACCATCAACAATCATTTCCGCATCATCAAGGCTGCCCACAGGCAATTCGACAACACCAACGACAGTAGGAATTCCTAAAGCACGGGCAATAATTGCCATGTGGGAGTTGGCGGCACCCGTGGTGGTGACAATGGCGGCAATATTTTCTAAGGGCATTTCTACTAAAGTGGCGGTGGAAATATCCTCGCCAATTATCACGCTACTTTCGGGAAAGTCACGATTGGGCGTGGTTTGTTTTTGCAAATGAGCCAACAGGCGGCGACCTAAATCACGAACATCGGCCATACGTTCGCGTAAGTATGGATCATCCATGGCGGCAAAACTTTGCATATGCTCATCAATGACGGCACGCAAGGCACCTTGCGCCCAATTACCTGCGTGAATTTGTTCAACAATTTCACCACTGAGCGCATTGTCATCAAGCATCCGTAAATACACTTCAAATAACGCGCGTTCTTCTTGCATTAACGAGCGAGCCATTTTGCTGTCAAGGTGCTGAATTTCGGCACGAACCGCCGTTAAAGCTTGATGAAATAAGTTCAGTTCACTATTGATGTCTTCAATGGTGCGGTCAGGTACAGACTCTAAATCAGCAGGGGGATAAATCACCACCGCACGACCAATGGCAATACCACTTGCGCCCGCAACACCATGAAAAATACGTGGACTGGCGACACCGCCTTTAGGGGCATGAAGATTTTCGAGTTGACCTAATGCTTTCGCGTGAGCGACAACCCCTGAAATTTGCGCGGAAAGTGTGACTAAAAAAGCTTCTTCGGCTTCGC
Organism: Agitococcus sp.; assembly: GCA_046590075.1. Taxonomy (GTDB): domain Bacteria; phylum Pseudomonadota; class Gammaproteobacteria; order Pseudomonadales; family Moraxellaceae; genus Agitococcus. The sequence goes on along the minus strand of JBKJUH010000282.1, from coordinate 3,409 downwards.
CAAAACGTCGTTTATCTTGTTGTTGAACCACCATCACGCCTAATACTTTACGGCGATTCATAATCGGCACGCCTAAAAAAGCGTTATAACGTTCTTCGCCTGTTTCGGGTACATAATGATAACGAGGGTGTGACGAAGCATCTTCAAGGTTAATCAGTTCTTCACGTTGACCGACTAAGCCGACTAAACCTTCAGACAGCCCTAACGATACCGTACCAACGGCTTGTGCATTCAAGCCTTGAGTGGCCATTAATACATAACGGCTACTCCGTTCATCGAGCAAATAAATTGAGCAAACTTCGGTTTTGAGCGCATCTTTAACGCTTTGAACAATAACATCTAAGGCCGCGTTTAAGGTTGGTGCTGCATCAATATCGTGTACCAGTTTTCTTAAAATATCTAACATGCTAAATGTCCGTTATTTTAGGACTTACGCGGTTATCGCTTATTTGCTCACTAAATAATCGCTTCCAACGATTTTTAGTTCACAAAACGCGCTAATTTCGGTGAAATGCGTAAGTCCTGATTATTTGTGCGATGAATTAAAAAACTTCAGCAATAGGTAAGCGCATGGCTAATTCTAACAGTGCTTTACGATAAACTTCACGTTTGAACGACACTACCTGATTGAGCGGATACCAATAACTTACCCATTGCCAACCATCAAATTCTGGAGGCTGGCATTTGTTGAGTTGAATATTATCGGTACTGCCAATTAAGCTTAATAAAAACCATTTTTGTTTTTGGCCAATACAAACGGGCGGTGGGCTTTCGTGGCGAACATAACGTCGTGGCAAACGATAGCGTAACCAACCGCGTGTTTGGGCAATAATTTTAACATGATGATATTCAAGGCCAACTTCCTCCCACAGTTCACGATACATGGCATCTTCAGGTGACTCGTCAGGGTTAATACCCCCTTGAGGAAACTGCCACGCATCATGACCATGACGGCGCGCCCATAGCACTTGGCCATCGGCATTGGTTAAAATAATACCAACATTGGGTCTAAAACCTTCTGCGTCAATCACAATTTATTACTCAAAAAAAATAAATATATAGCGGACTTATGGCCTGTTATAAAAGGATGTCAAGAACGGATGTTGTATTCTAAATGACAAGATAGGCACAGTAAGTTTTATTGTTGTTATTCATACCTTAGTCGAGGTAGGGGCGGCAAGTTTTATCTTTGGCCATGATTATAATTAGGTCTTTTTTGCTTTAACTGCCAATTCATTGGCCAAAAAATAACAGTTTATTCATATATTTGGCGAGATACTTTGTGCCACAACAGAGGCTTCGACTCCGCTCAGCCAACGTTGCTTGCTCCATGTACGGAATCAGTTGTTTGCTCCCTGAGCAGAGTCGAAGGGAAAAAGCCCGCTAAAAAGCGAGCCTTTTGGCACTTAAGTCTTAATCAATATTAAGGCAGTAAGTGTTTAACACCATCACGTTCTTCTAGCAATTCATTGAGGGTAAAGTCCATACGCTCACGAGAGAACGCATCCACTTCTAAACCTTCAATACGCGTATAAACGCCATTGTCACACGTCACAGGTACGCCATAAATAATGCCTTCAGGAATGCCGTAGCTACCGTCAGAAGGAATACCCATCGTTACCCATTTGCCGTTTGTACCCAATACCCAGTCATGAATATGGTCAATAGCCGCGTTAGCAGCAGAAGCAGCGGAAGATAAACCACGCGCTTCAATAATCGCGCCACCACGTTTGCCCACTGTTGGCAAGAATACGCTGCGGTTCCATTCTTCATCATTAATTAATGCTTTTACGCCATCACCATTAACGGTAGCAAAACGATAGTCAGCATACATAGTTGGGCTGTGGTTGCCCCAAACTACCATGTTTTCGATGTCGCTAACGGCACGACCACTTTTGGCAGCCAATTGCGACAACGCGCGGTTATGGTCTAAACGCAACATGGCAGTGAAGTTAGCTGGATTTAAATCAGGAGCAGATTTCATAGCGATATAAGCGTTGGTATTGGCGGGATTGCCCACAACCAATACTTTGACGTCACGGTTTGCCACGTCATTTAAGGCTTTGCCTTGAACCGTGAAGATTTTTGCGTTTTCTTGCAATAAGTCTTTACGTTCCATGCCTGGGCCACGAGGACGCGCGCCCACTAAAATGGCAATATCAGCATCTTTAAAAGCAACATTGGCATCATCGGCAGCAATCATGCCAGCCAATAATGGGAATGCGCAGTCTTCTAATTCCATCATCACGCCTTTTAACGCTTGTTGCGCTTTTTCAAAAGGCACTTCTAATAATTGCAAAATAACAGGTTGGTCTTTGCCCAACATTTCGCCGCTAGCAATGCGGAACAATAAGCTATAACCAATTTGACCAGCTGCGCCAGTAACGGCAACGCGAATAGCTTGTTTCATGTGATGCTCCTGATGATGAAACGCGGGGACTTCCCGCAGATACACGAAAAAATAATAAAAACGGATAGGTATTTATTAAAAACGCTGCATTGTACCTAAGCTCAAGACGAGATGCGAACAAAACTCATCTCGAGCCCTTGCTAAGTTTAGGACTTACGCGGTTATCGCTTATTTGCTCGCAAAATACCCCTCAGCCCCTTTACGAAAGAAGGAAAACTCCCTCCTTTTGCAAAGGAGGGCTGGGGAGGATTTAAAACGCGCTAATCACGATGCGTAAGTCCTAATCTATTTCTGCTAAAATAGCGGCAATCGTTGGAGTGTTGTATGTTAATCCGCAAATTATTTCGTTTTGAAAATGCCCATATTGTCCGTAACTGTTCGAGTGACCGTTGCAGTCGTTCGATTCATGGCCATAGTTATCAAGTGGAAATTTTATTAGAAGCGCATGCCCTAGATAATGGTCAAATGATTTATGACTTTGGTTTGTTAAAAGGCCATATTAAAGAGTTAGTTGATAGTTTTGACCACGCCGTTGCATTTTGGGATAAAGACGATGCGGAATACATTGCCTTTTGCAAACAATTTAGCGCACGTTGGATAAGCTTGCCAGTTTCGCCATCGGCCGAGCAATTTTCCCGTTTAATCTTTGTGTTAGTGGATGCTGTGCTAAAACAAACGGTGATGCAAAATGGCGAGGCCGATGTCAATTTGCACTCCATTATCGTCCATGAAACCATTACAGGTTACGCTCAATGTTTTAGATATGACGTTGACAATGCACGTATGGGTTTAATTGCGTTACAGGATATTGTTTTTTCTGAACAGGTTTGCCGTGAATGGTCGGACAGCCTACTATTTGAAAAACTAAAACAGGGTGAGATGTTTGTGAATCCTAAGGTGATGCCGCAAGTGGTGGTGTAAGGGGTGTTTATTTTTACCCTCACCCCAGCCCTCTCTCCCTATTGAGGGAGAGAGTTAGAGGGAGGGTGAATTGACGGT
>JBKJUH010000202.1:0-3590 GCA_046590075.1 Agitococcus sp. | reverse complement strand
CCTCTCCCTATTGAGGGAGAGGGCTGGGGTGAGGGTGAAATGCGTGAGCAAGCAATGGCACTATGGCCTGTAAAGCGACAACACTTCGACAGGCTCAGTGCGAACGGTACTTTTATACGCGTTATTAAGCGCGTAAACGACGGGTCTTAAAGGTATTCCAGCCGTTTTCTGACATACCAATGACTAAAGACAATAACGCTGACTCATTGGGTTTAGGGTCTTGACCTTTGGCTATGCGTCGTAATTGCCGTGAGTACCATGCCACTTCCATTAACGCCATATTATCAATGGCTTTAATGCCTGTTTTAATCGGTTTAACGCTGTGCAGTGCTTCTAAACCTGCCAATAACCGCTTCGGTGCATCAGGCTCAATGGCTAAGGAACGCGCTACGCCCACAAAATCAACCGCACCGCTAGTAATGGCTTCACTCATGCCCTCAGCAGACCGAAAACCACCCGTTACCATCAACGGTGTTTTTGTGGTAGCGCGTGCTTTTTCGGCAAACTCTAAAAAGTAAGCTTCACGGCGACGGGTGGAGTCTTTAACGGCAACTTTTTTCGTGCCACTCATGGTTGGAGCTTCGTAAGTGCCGCCAGAAATCTCAATAGAATCAATACCTATTTCGGATAATGCCTGAATCACAGCCAACGATTCTTCCTCAGTAAAACCGCCTTTTTGAAAATCGGCCGAGTTCAATTTAATGCCGATTGGGAATTCATTGCCGACTTTGGCGCGAATTTCTTTATAGACTTCCAGCACAAAACGACGACGATTTTCAGCACTACCACCCCATTGGTCGGTACGTTGATTATGATGACCCGACAAAAATTGACTGACTAAATAACCGTGTGCGCCATGAATTTGTACACCCGAAAAACCTGCTTTTTTCGCAATAGCAGAAGTACGGCCAAAACGTTGAATAATATCGACAATTTCCGCCTCAGTTAATTCACGCGGCGTGCTAAAAAACGAAGCTAATTGTTTGCCAAAAGGAATAGCGGACGGTGACACATTCTCACGGTTTAAGCCTTTAGGACTTTGTTTGCCGGGATGATTAATTTGCATCCACAATTGGGTGTTATTTTGCGTGCCTGCGCTGGCCCATGCTTTCAGTAACTCAAGGTCGCGTTCATCTTCGACCACGACATTATTGGGTTCGCCTAAAGCACGTTGGTCAATCATGACGTTGCCTGTAATCAACGTGCCAATACCCCCTTCTGCCCAGCGTTGATATAAACGCGCTAAACCCGATGTGACATGATTATCCGTCGTGCCGAGGGCTTCACTCATTGCCGATTTAGCAAGACGATTTTTAACAACTGTGCCATTCGGCAAGGTAAAAGGCTGATTGAGAATATCGGCTGGATTAGCCATGTTGACGCTCCACAAATAAATCATTATTGACGATGTTGGGGTCTTGCAAAAATGAGTACCCATGTACTAACTAGACAATGGCAAATTAACACTTAGTTTGATGATTGTCAAACTATAGAAGTGGGTAATGCGTGACAGGCGATGAGTTGATCCAAGTTTTGTAAATGATAATGATTTGCATTAATAGTAGTGTTTAGTGTAATATCTATCTAGACACACTTTGTCACACTTGAGGAGATATCCATGTTTCAAAAAACCGTGTTGGTGAGCTTATTAAGTGCGGTAGCCGCCACCAGTTTTGCCAATGACGCTGATGTTTTGGTGTTGAAAAGTCAACTTCAAAGCCAACAAGCACAAATTGATGCTCTTGTTGCTGCCATGGAAAAACCAAGTGCCAATGCCGTAAGTAAAACCACGATTGGCGGTTATGGCGAAGCCCATTACTACAATTATGAAAATGCCAAGCAACAATATGATGCCTATCGTTTTGTCCTGTACGTCGGTCATCAATTTTCAGATAACGTGCGTTTACATTCAGAGCTAGAAGTAGAGCATGCTTTGATTCGTGATAATCCAGGTGCAACAGCGAGTAATTTAGGTGAAATTGAATTAGAGCAAATGTTTATTGAGTGGAACTATCACGGTAAACAGAATCTATCCATCGGACAGCTACTCGTTCCTATTGGCTTCTTAAATGAAACCCATGAGCCTGACACATTTTATGGCACTAAACGCAATCCAGTAGAAACAGCGATTATTCCAACCACATGGTGGGAGGGTGGCATTAAAGCCAATGGTTTGGTGGCTGGCGTAGAAGGCTTGAGTTACAACGTCTTAGTATCCACAGGACTTAAAGCAGACAAAGGCAATTTACGTAGTGGCCGTCAAAAAGGCGCAAAAGCAGTAGCGGAAGATTTGGCCTATACCTTTGGTCTGAATTATCGCGGTGTTGCAGGCTTAGAAACAGGTATTGCCTATCAGTTGCAAAAAGATATTAGCCAAGGCACAGGCCAAAGCAGTGAGGCGACGTTAATAGAAGCACACGTAGGCTATACGTGGCAGGGTTTTTCTACCCGTGCCTTATATGCGCAATGGGATATTGACGATTTAGCCGCTACCGATGCTCATAAAGCCAAACAGGAAGGTTTTTACCTCGAAGCAGCCTATAAACCTATTGATAAATTAGGCGTATTTGCCCGTTTTAGTGCATGGGATAACGAAGCGGCTGACACAGTTGTTAATAACGCCGATAGCAAAAAAGAACAATGGAATTATGGTGTTAACTATTATGTTGCACCGCGTGTGGTGTTGAAATTAGACATTCAAGATCAACAATTACCCACTGCTGGCTTGGATGAAGATGGCTTCTCGCTAGGGGTTGGTTATAGCTTCTAATCTGAGTTGCTGCGCATAGCTTAAACACTATATGACGCTTACGCCCGATGGCAGCAACCTGCTTCGGGCGTTTTTTCATGGCATTGACAATCCGCAGAACAACAACTGACTAGTAAGTCGTGCAGTTTCTCACGGCCACGTTTCACTCGACTTTTTACCCCCGACTCACTAATGCCTATCATCACGGCAATATCTTTGTGTTTAATTTCTTGTAAATCAGCCAGTTCAACCGCTTGGCGATATTTGTCGGGTAAGTCTTTTATCATGGCCAATAAGCAGCAACTTAAATTGAGCCACGGATTTTCGTCGTGCTCATTTTCCTCTTCCAGCGCTATATCATGTTCATCGGTAAATGAAACAGTCGTTTTTTCCTTACGCCAATAATCAATTAAGCTGTTTTTGGTGATTTGCCATAACCAGCCTTCTAATTTGGGCTGATTTTCAATGTGTGGCGGATGTTGCTGAATCTTGACAAAAATACTTTGCACAATATCTTCGGCATCCGCCGTTTTGCCAATGCGTCGGCTGACATAGTGTAATAAGCGTTGATGATAGTCTTGCCAAAGTACGGCTTGAGCATTTGACATAAGTAAATGGACCTCGTGTAACAAGGGCGGACAAACCGCCCAGTACGGATTAACAGCAAGATTGGCCTGTATTACAGCCGCAAGTACATTTGCATTCAGTCGCGGTACATTCGCACTTACCGTTACAGCAAGGGCAGGTACAATTTTCACAATTGCAGTTTTTACAGTTACAGCTTGGGCAATTACATTTTTTGTTGGCGGTGTTTTCAGTTGTCATGGTAAACCTCGTTTAT
>JBKJUH010000101.1:0-2589 GCA_046590075.1 Agitococcus sp. | reverse complement strand
GTGCGTGAGCAAATGGAAATCTTTATTCATGCCGCCAAAACACGCGGTGAAGCCCTCGACCATACCTTAATTTTTGGTCCACCGGGTTTAGGTAAAACCACCCTCGCCAATATTATTGCCCGTGAAATGGGTAGTGAGATTAAATCAACCAGCGGGCCTGTGCTAGAAAAAGCAGGTGACTTAGCCGCCCTGCTGACTAATCTTGATGAAGGTGATGTGTTATTTATTGATGAAATTCATCGACTTTCACCTGTCATTGAAGAAATTCTTTACCCTGCAATGGAAGATTATCAATTAGATATTGTTATTGGTGAAGGGCCGGGCGCACGGTCGATTAAATTAGACTTACCCGCGTTTACGCTAGTTGCTGCTACCACACGCGCTGGCTTATTAACTGCGCCCCTGCGTGACCGTTTTGGCATTGTGCAACGCTTAGAGTTTTATAATGTTGCCGATTTAGGCACTATCGTCAATCGTTCCGCACGTCTACTGAATGTACCTATGGATAACGAGGGGGCAATGGAAATTGCTCGCCGTGCGCGTGGTACACCGCGTATTGCTAACCGTTTATTACGGCGCGTGCGTGACTATGCCGAAGTTAAAGCCGATGGTGTAGTTAATGTCGAAGTGGCAATTGCCGCCTTAAATATGTTGGATGTGGACACGCACGGTTTTGACAATTTAGACCGTCGTTACTTGCTTGCACTGATGGAAAAATTTAGTGGTGGCCCCGCAGGTGTCGAAGCCTTAGCCGCCGCCATTGCCGAAGACTCAGGCACTTTAGAAGATGTGGTTGAACCGTATTTAATTCAACAAGATATGGTTATGCGTACCGCACGAGGACGTATTGCCACACCCACCGCCTATTTACGATTTGGCTTATCCATGCCCGACTCCCTAAAAGCACAGCTTAATCAGTAACCGTGTGAGTGATTTTGACTATGTACCCCATATTTACGCTGCCCATACGCATTTATATTGAAGATACCGATGCGGCTGGCATCGTTTATTATGTAAACTACCTCAAGTTTATGGAGCGTGCGCGTACCGAATTCTTGCGCGATATTGGCTTTGGTCACTATTTATTAACAGAAGATTACCTTTTTGTCGTACGAAAAGCGGATATTCGTTATAAACAACCCGCTAGAATGGACGACTTATTAGCCGTCAGTGCACAGATTATCAAATTAGGTAAAGCTTCCATGCAGTTTCAACAAACACTGACGCGTCATGGCGAAGTTATTTGTGAAGCCACCATTGATATAGCCTGTGTCAACAAACTGCATCTTAAACCTTGCGCGCTACCTCAGCGTTTAACTGACTTATTAGTAGAATTATGAACGAATCGTTATCTATTTTAGGCCTGATTACTCATGCCAGTATTCCCGTTAAATTGGTGATCTTGTCTTTAATCAGTGCGTCAGTATATTCATGGACATTGATTGTTAAATATCGTTCTGTACATCGTCATGCCGATAGAGCCTTAAAAGCCTTTGAAGAACTTTTTTGGTCAGGCGCGGACTTAGGCGTGTTATATCAACAAAGCCAAGCAAATCAAGACCGTCAAGGCGCAGAAGCGTTATTTCATAATGGCTTTAAGGAGTTTATGCGCTTACGGCAAAAAGGCTTAAACGCCGAGTCTGTTATGCAAGGTGTCACTCGTTCCATGCGTATTACACTGATGCAAGAACAAACCCGTTTAGAAGGCAAACTGCCTGCTCTTGCCAGCATTGCCTCAACTGCGCCTTATGTCGGTTTATTTGGTACAGTTTGGGGCATTATGACCTCGTTTATTGGTTTAGCCAAAGTCCAACACGCTACTTTAGCCACCGTTGCACCAGGTATTGCCGAAGCCTTAATTGCCACCGCAATTGGTTTGTTTGCTGCGATTCCAGCTGTATTAGCCTATAACCACTTTATGGCCAATAGCGACACGCTCAATAATCGTTACACCATGTTTGCCGATGAACTCAGTGGTATTCTTCACCGTGAAAGTCACAGCTAATGGAACATAGCCCTTTTGAGCGCAAACGTCGCCACCTCTTAGCCGAAATGAACGTCGTGCCTTATATTGATGTGATGTTGGTGTTATTGGTGATTTTTATGGTTACCGCACCCATGCTGACACAAGGCATTAAAGTTGAATTACCTGAAATTTCCAGCGATTCCATCAATGTCGATAGTGCCGAGCCGATGATTGTCAGTATCAAAGCCAATGGCAGTTATTGGCTAAAACAAGGTGATAAACCCGACAAAGCCATGAAACTGCCTGACTTAATGCAAACCTTACAAGCAGTGCAACAAACACAGCCGAAAATGCAAGTGTTATTAAATGGTGATAAAAATGTGCCTTATGGCGATGTCGTAAAACTGATGGCCTCTTTACAACAAGCCAATATTTTACGCGTCGGTTTATTAACCGAAACGCCGCCCTCAGCCAATGAATAGTCGTTAACGCGCCATGACCAGTAAACCTAATTGGCAACAATATCTGCATAATCCCTTAGTGCTGTCTTTAACGATGCACTTAGGGATACTGTTGCTAATGATTATTTTTTCTCAACATTTTGTGCCTGAATTACCGTCTGC
>JBKJUH010000177.1:0-5913 GCA_046590075.1 Agitococcus sp. | reverse complement strand
TTTTAACCTCGGTTCATGCTTTTGCGTCTGACCCTGCACGCGGCATGTTTGTCTTAGGAATTTTAACGGTGGTGATTGGCGGCTCGTTAATGCTGTTTGCTTTACGCGCCAGTCAATTAAATAGCGAAAGTCGTTTTGCGTTAGTGTCTCGTGAGTCTTTCTTATTAATCAATAACTTATTGTTGATTACCGCAACCACGATTGTTTTATTAGGCACATTATTCCCGTTAATTGCTGATGCCTTAAAATTAGGAAAAATTTCCGTTGGTGCGCCATATTTTAATGCGCTATTTGTGCCATTAACCTTAGTGTTATTAGCGTTTATGGGACTTGGCTCGCTCAGTAATTGGAAACGTCACGCTATTCACGCATTTATACCCCTATGGAAAGTATTGCTAGTGGCAGTCGCTTTAGGTGTGGCGTTACCGTTATTTTTCTTTGGTAATGCACCTATTAAAGTGATGATGAGTGTCAGTCTGTGTGCATGGGTGTTGTTATCTATTATCCGCGATATTTACATAAAAGTGCGAATGGCTAAACAAGGTGTGTGGGCAGGTTTTGGCCGTTTATCGCGCAGTTATTATGGTATGCAGTTGGCGCATATGGGCATGTTAGTCACTATTTTAGGGGTGACGATTACCGCGAATTATAGTATCGAACGTGATGTGCGTATGGGTGTCGGCGATAGTGTGGATGTTGGGCCTTATCATTTTGAGTGGCAGGGTATTCGTCAGATTCAAGGTGCAAACTACCAAGCGACACAAGCAGAAGTAAAAGTCTTTAAGAATGGTGAAATGGTGAGTCTGCTTCATCCCGAAAAACGTATTTATGTCGTGCAAAATCGCTCTATGACCGAAGCGGCGATTGATAGCGGTTTGTTTAGAGATGTTTATGTGGCGATGGGCGAGCCTTTAGACCATGACGAATGGGCGGTGCGCCTGTATTACAAGCCCTTTGTGCGTTGGTTATGGCTAGGGGCATTGATGATGGCCGCAGGTGGTATGTTGGCGATGTCTGACCGTCGTTATCGTATTGCCGCCCGACAAGCATCAACCCTCACTCAAGGAGCAACCGCCAAATGAAAATACGTGCCTTACTGTGGGCGATGCCCTTAGTATTATTTTTAGGTTTGGCGGCGTTATTAATGAGTCGTTTAGGCACAGACCCAACGGCTTTACCGTCTGCTCGTTTAGGTAAGCCGTTTCCTGCGTTTCAATTAGCTGATTTATTAAGCAATCAACCATTAACATTAGCCAATATCAAAGGTAAGCCTGCGATTGTTAATATTTGGGCTTCGTGGTGTCCGTCATGCAAAGACGAGCATCCTGCGTTAATGAAATTGGCGCAACAAGGCTTGCCGATTATTGGTCTGAACTATAAAGACGAAGCCAATGATGCCAAAGCCTATTTAGCGCAACGTGGTAATCCTTATCAGGTGATTATTGCCGATGTTGAAGGTAATTTAGGCTTAGATTTAGGTGTCTATGGCGCACCTGAAACCTATTTAATTGATGCAAAGGGTGATGTTGTTTATCGTTATGTTGGTGTTTTTGATGAAAAGATTTGGCAAAGTCAGTTAGCTCCGTGTTATCAGCAATTACTAGCGGGTAAGGAGACGAGTTTATGTCAATAAACAACGAGATTATTGGTTTTCAGCGATGTGTTATGGCTCTGTTGATGATGCTTTTTAGCCTCTCCAGTTATGCCGCGATTGATGTTTATGAGTTCAAAACCCCTGCCGAAGAACAACGCTTTCAAGCCTTAATGGGCGAATTACGTTGTCCCAAATGTCAAAATCAAAACTTGGCAGGCTCAGATGCCGAAATTGCCAAAGACTTAAAAAAACGGACCTATCAATTGATGGAAGATGGTAAAAGTGACAATGAAATTCGCGAATATATGATTGAAAGATATGGTGATTTTGTTAGCTACAAACCGCCTGTTCGTGGTAGCACCTATTTATTGTGGTTTGGCCCTTTTGCCTTGTTAGCCATAGTGGTGATGGTGTTGTTGTTACTGCGTCGTCGCCAAGTTGCCCCTGCACCGACATTAACGGCTGAAGAATCAGCGCGTTTAAGCGAATTATTGAAGCGTTCATCCCATGACCAGTAATCCTATTTCTCTTGCTTTTATTTTGTCTGCTTTGGCCTTGTCGTTATTGGTGGCGGCAGTATTGATGTGGCCTGTCTTACGCGCAGGGCGAGAGCGCCAACATTCTTTATTAGATTTAAACGTCCAAGTATTTGAAGAGCGTTTATATGAGCTAGAACAAGACCAGCGTGAAGGCAAAGTCGATGCCGAAACCTTTACCGCCCTGAAAACCGAATTACAACGGCAATTATTGTCTTTAGCTGAACAACCTAAAACGGCCATTGTCGGTAAAACGCTAGGGCGGTGGCCAGCGTTGGCCTTGTTTTTTGTTGTGCCCGTGCTGGCAGCTAGTGCTTATGTTGTTTTGGCCTATAAACCCATGCTTTGGCATTGGTGGCAAGTGCAAAGCCAAACAGGGCCTTTGGTTGATAAATTATTGCAAGGTGAACAACTAAAAACAGAAGAACTCGAACAACAAAACTTAGCCGATTTTGCTCGCGTGATACAGCAACGTCTACAACAAGACCCCAACAATGTTGATGGTTGGTATATGTTGGCGATGGCATTTTTGCAAGGCGAAGTGCTAGACCAAGCGGCATTGGCTTTTGGTCAGGCCTATCGTTTAGCACCTGAACGTGACGATATTGCCTTGTCTTATGCCCAAACTTTGGTGTTTTCGCAACGTGGCCAATTAAGCCCATTAAGCCGTCAATTGCTGATGCAGGTATTAACGAAAAACCCTCAACATGAAGGCGCGTTATTGTTGATGGGGATGGGCGCGTATCGCTCAGGTGATTTTGCAGGTGCTTTAGTGTTTCTGCCCAAGTTGCGTGAAGTGCATATTGCTCGTACAGGCGATAGCACATCAAACGCTATTCAAGAAATCGACCAAGCCATTGCCTTAGCGCAAAAAGGTGGCGAGCCTGTTGTTGCCGCAGGGGGTGGTATTCAAGTCACCGTGACGCTTGCTAAAGAACTACTCGCCCAAATACAGCCAACGGACACCATTTTTATTTTTGCCCGTGCCTTAAATGGCCCGCCCATGCCCTTAGCAGTGGTGCGTCAAGCCGTTTCGACGTTTCCATTAACAGTAGAATTAAACGACCAACAAAGCATGATACCTGACATGAAGTTGTCTAAATATCCCTCAGTCGTCGTCAATGCACGTATTACTAAAAGCGGTACACCACAAGGCGCAACGGGTGATTTAGAAGCGATTGCCGTGCCATTAACACAGAATGGCAAGTTGCAGCACGTCGAGTTAATCATTAATCAGGTGAAACCATAGTAAAAAACACTTGTACTGAATCATGGGCGCGTGTATTTTGCCGATTAAGTCTACATGGTAATTACAGCTTGGGTGAGTTAATGGCTTTTTGTAATTCAGTGAATTGTAGAGCCTCACCGTAACAAGCGTCAGCCGCAGTCATTTTTTTGTTATTATTTTTCTAAACTAGGGAGCTATTCATGCGCATTATTCTTTTAGGCCCACCAGGTGCTGGCAAAGGTACTCAAGCCCAAGTCATTACCCAACAATTTCAGATTCCACAAATTTCCACGGGCGATATGTTACGCGCAGCGGTAAAAGCAGGTTCTGAATTGGGTGTTGCTGCCAAAAAAATCATGGATGCAGGTGGTTTAGTCTCTGATGAGATTATTATTGGCTTAGTAAAAGAGCGTTTAACCCAGCCTGATTGTGTCAATGGCTGTTTGTTTGACGGCTTCCCACGCACCATTCCACAAGCACAAGCCTTAATTGCGGCAGGTGTGACTATCGACCACGTGGTCGAAATTGCTGTTCCTGATGCCGAGATTATCAGTCGTTTATCGGGGCGTCGTGTCCATCCTGCGTCAGGTCGTGTCTATCACATCGCGCATAATCCACCGAAAGTGGCTGGCAAAGATGATGTTTCAGGCGATGACCTCGTGCAACGTGATGATGATAAAGAAGAAACGATTAAAAAACGTTTAGAAATTTATCACGAGCAAACAGTATTGTTGGTTAGTTTTTATCAGCAATTGGCCGCTAGTGGTGATACGACTGCACCTAAATACGCCAAAATCGAAGGCGTAGGTTCGGTGGATTCTATTAGCGCGAAAGTCACTTCTGTGTTGAGCTAATCCAGTCCTCAGTCGAAAAAGGCCGTTTATGCGGCCTTTTTTATTGCTGATTGTTCAGTTCCGCTTTTTGGTAATTTTTGTTTTAATCTGAATTATGGTTTTATGTTTTTGGTATCTCTTTGTTTTGGTTGAGGTACGATTGGCAAAAATAAACTATTCCCCTCCTCGGGAGGGGTTAGGGGTGGGTTTAAGCTATCGAAACGGGCTTATATTTTGTCCATTTATACCAACACACCCCTAAATCCCCTCTCTAGAGGGGACTAAATGCCTATTTTGGCCGTTTCTATCTATGTAGCTTTCTCTGGAAAAAACAATGTTGCCGCAAAAAAAAGTCGCTTTAGGTGTGGTTTTAGTTAATTTAGGCACACCAGACGCACCCACTCCCCAAGCAGTTCGTCGATTTTTGCGTCAATTTTTAAGTGACCAGCGTGTTATCGAAATTCCTAAGTTTCTTTGGCAGATTATTCTTAATTTGTTTATTTTGCCATTTCGTCCTAACCGTGTCGCCAAACTCTATGCCAGTGTCTGGGATATTGATGGTGATTCACCGATGCGCCGTATTTTGAATGCGCAAGCGACCGCTTTAGAGCACCAACTTAAAGCTATACTACCTGCAACTATTCATGTGCGTGCAGCCATGTCCTATGGTAATCCGAGTGTTGCCAGTGTCATGGATAATCTTCGGGCGCAAGGGGTTGACCATATTGTTGTGTTGCCGATGTTTCCACAGTTTTCGGCAACATCCAGTGCGCCTGTCTATGACGCGGTACAGGCTTGGTGTGCCAAGCAACGCAACTTACCTACACTCACCATCCTAAAAGATTATTTCGCCCATCCCGCTTATATTCAAGCGTTGGTGCAAAGTGTCAAAGATTATCGCGCCCAACATGGCAACGCACAAAAACTATTGATGTCGTTTCACGGCATTCCACAACCGTATGCCGATAAAGGCGACCCGTATCCGCAGCGTTGCCGTTGCACCGCCGCACAAGTGGCGCAATTATTAGGGTTAAAAGAGGATGAATGGGCAATCAGCTTTCAGTCGCGTTTTGGCAAACAAGAATGGGTAAAACCCTATACCGATACATTATTAGCCGATTGGGCAGCCGCAGGTGTGGAGTCGGTGCAAGTAGTCAGTCCTGCTTTTTCTGCCGACTGTTTAGAAACCTTAGAAGAATTAGCCGAAGAAAATAAACATCTTTTTTTGGCCGCTGGTGGTAAACATTATGCCTATATTCCTGCGCTCAATAATCGCCCTGACCATATTCAATTATTAGCTGATTTAGTTAGTCCACATTTGCAAGCATTTTGGCAAACAATGCCGTACTATCATTAAGCTAACAACGCCTTACTTGAAAACTATAATTTCACTTCCGTTTGTGGTGAGCCTGTCGAACCATTTGCTAAAAAACACTTCGACAGGCTCAGTGCGAACGGTTTGCTAAAAGAAATATAGGAATAACGATTATGTCCGATGATAAGCAGCACTCGTTTTTGCCTGATTCGTGGGAAGAATTAGAAAAAATGTTGCGCCAGAAAGCAGCACAAACCTTAGAAGGTTTAGAGCAAGCGCGTCAACGTTTAGATGAGGCAGTGGCCGTTGCCAAAAGCGTCGGGCAAGAGTCGGCACGCGGAGCCACACAACGAGCAAAACATGAGGCGCGAGAAGCCTTTAAGCGTGCAAAAAGTGAATGGATGCGC
>JBKJUH010000326.1:0-3265 GCA_046590075.1 Agitococcus sp. | reverse complement strand
TGGATGAGTGTTTTGTAATCAACCACGAATACATCCTCCTCAAATCTGCCCTACCCCAATAATGAGATAAGGCAGATTCAGTATAAGTTACTCAGCCTTAGGCTGCCACACCAAATCTAATTCCCGCGCTGCGCGTACATCATCTAAACGACGCACAGGTAAACGATGGGGCGCACTTTTTACCAACTCAGGTTCGTTTTTGGCTTCTTCCAAAATTAACACCATAGCCGCAACAAAGTTATCGAGTTCGTCTTTGGCTTCAGTTTCTGTCGGTTCAATCAAGAAACACTCAGGCACAATTAACGGAAAATAGGTGGTTGGCGCATGAAAGCCATAATCCAATAAGCGCTTGGCAATATCCATCGCCGACACGCCTAAGGTTTTAGCTTCTTTAGCGAAAGTGATAATAAATTCATGGGTAGCACGACGTTCAGGATAAGCCAACTGAAACCCTGCTTGTGCCATTTTGTGCATTAAATAATTAGCATTCAGCGTCGAATATTCACCAACACGATGCAAACCTTCACGACCTAACACTGTCGCGTAAAAATACGCACGTAACAACACACCTGCATTACCCATATAAGCGGACATACGGCCAATACTATGCGGTAAATCGTTGTTATCTAACCAACGATAGCTACCATCGGTTTCTTTACCGACAATCGGCGTCGGCAAAAAGGGCAATAAACGCTCACCGACACCCACAGGGCCTGCACCTGGCCCACCGCCACCATGTGGTGTGGCAAAGGTTTTATGCAGGTTCATGTGCAAGACATCAAAACCCATATCGCCTGGTCTGACTTTTCCTAAAATTGCGTTCAGGTTTGCGCCATCGTAATACAACAAACCGCCTGCTTCGTGGACAATTTTGGCAATTAAATCAATTTGTTGGTCAAACACACCACAGGTTGATGGATTGGTCATCATCAAGCCTGCTGTTTGCGGACCTACGGCTGCTTTTAAGGCTTCAACATCGACATCACCGTTGGCTAATACCGAAATCTCGCGCACTTTATAGCCGCACATAATGGCAGTCGCAGGATTGGTACCATGCGCGGTGACGGGAATAATCATCTCGGTACGGGCATCATCTTGACGTGATTGGTGATAAGCACGAATCATCGCTACGCCAGCAAATTCGCCTTGTGCGCCTGCGGCTGGTGTCATGGACACGCCTTTCATACCTGTGACTTCTTTTAGCACTTCTTGCAAGTCATACAGACAGGCTAAATAACCTTGCGAATGGGTGACAGGTGCTAGAGGGTGACGACCTAAAAAGCCCGACATCATCGCGCCTTTGTGTGCGCCGCGTGGGTTGTACTTCATGGTACAAGAGCCGAGCGGATAAAATTGCGTGTCGATGCTAAAGTTTTTACGCGACAAATTGGTGTAATGACGCACGACTTGCAACTCAGAAACTTCTGGCAACAGTGCACGTTTTTGACGACGAAACTCCTCAGGAATATCCGTGCTTTCGTGACGAACTTGAGGTGATTGTGCAGTTGCCCAACGGCCTTCTTGCGAACGGTCATAAATTAAAGTCATGTTATTTCTTACTCCACGCTCGCCAATGCTTGTGCCAAAACCTGCACAAAACGGTTTAAATCAGCGTTGTTTTTGGTTTCAGTCGTACAAACAACCACCGCATTGCCTAATTCTGGATAGTCAGTTGACAAGTCATATCCTGCTAATACGCCGTTTTTCGCCATTGCGGCCAACACAGGCGCAACGGGCTTAGTCAAACGCAGTACTGTTTCATGGAACACAGGACGGGTAAATAACACCTCAACACCGTCTAACTGGCTTACTTGTTGTGCCAACAAGCCAATATTACGATGGGATGATAAAGCCACACGCTCTAAACCTTCTGCGCCCATTAAACTTAAATAAATGGTAGCAGCAGTCATCGCCAAGCCTTGATTGGTACAAATATTAGACGTGGCTTTGGCGCGACGAATATGCTGTTCCCGCGCTTGTAAGGTCAAGGTAAAACCTTCTTTGCCTTCTAAATCGACGGTACGACCAATAATGCGACCAGGCATTTGCCGAACGTGTTCTTGTTTACAACACACAAAGCCGACATAAGGCCCACCCGACGACAAGGGAATACCAAACGGTTGACCTTCGCCAACAACAATATCCGCGCCTCTATCGCCCCATTCACGCGGCGGCGTTAAAATGGCTAAAGCCATCGGATTGACCACGGCAATGACAAAAATATGATTGGTTTCTGCCCAACGTGTTAAAGCATCGACATCTTCCATCACGCCAAAAAAGTTAGGGAAAGGAATGACTAAGGCGGCAAAATCTTGACCTTCATATTGCGTTAAACTGCTAAGGTCAAGCGCACCACTGTGATGGTTATAATCTAATTCAACGACTTCAATGCCTTGCATGGTGACAATCGCTTTCACCGTTTCGCGGTATAATGGCGACACGGTACGCGGCATTAAAATCCGTTTCGATTTAGACTTACGATGCGCCCGAATGGCCATCAATACCGCTTCGGCTAAACCAGAAGCACCGTCATATACTGAAGCGTTACAAACATCCATGCCCGTAATATGCGCCATCATGCTTTGGAATTCATAAATAACTTGCAACGTCCCTTGCGAGGCTTCGGCCTGATACGGCGTGTACGCGGTCATAAACTCGCCACGCGCCACAATATCCCACACCACCGCAGGAATATGATGTTCATACGCACCTGCACCAATAAAACACAATGCGCCTGCGTCCTGATTGCTACGCTCTTGCATCACACGCAAGGCATCCATTTCCGATAAACCATCGGCAATAGCTGTTAATGGTCGGCAACGTAAATGGGCAGGAATTTCGTCAAATAACGCACTAACACTATCAACACCAATAGTGTCGAGCATGGTGCGAACATCGGCTGGGGTATGCGGAATGAAGGGCATGGGTTTACTCGGTAGATAGGGATTTATTCACTAAATCCAGCAAGAGAACAGCGACGTAGACTGTATGCAATGCCATAGGTATCTACACATTTTTTTAGGTGGCATGAGACAAGATTATAACGATGAAATTCCCCTCCTCGGAGGGGCTAGGGGTGGGTTTAATGGCACAGAATCCAGTGCTTTTTACTACTAACACACCCCTAACCCCTCTCAAGAGGGGAATTTAACGCATTTTATTGACTCATTCATCACTCAAAACTTATGTAGATACCTATGCCTAGGGGAGAGGGTTGGGGTGAGGGGGAAGCAATCGGTGTAAACACGAAATATAGTGCTTAATA
>JBKJUH010000166.1:0-5603 GCA_046590075.1 Agitococcus sp. | reverse complement strand
ATAAAAAACGATCAGGTCAGAGCGAATTTATTCGCGACCATCAACAGAATCGCGATTAAACTTGCTCTTACTGTTTTGAATCCATAGTGCGAATAAATTCGCCCCCAGTCAATCCAGCCTACGCCAAAACCCCTATTACCTTGCTTTATCAACAATAGGCTTCAAGAAACGCTCTCCACTTCTGAGTAATAAGCACTTGTGTACGTTACTGCACAGACACAAGTTGGTAAAAAAACCACAATGAGCCTCACAAGATCTTTTGATGACGATAGAGCGAAATAGCAAGACGCTGTGCGTAGTCAAGTAGGTAGTTAAATAACACAAGATAAACATGTCGTAAATCTTGAGTTTTTAATTGCTGAAGATGTGGTCATTTTTATTAATGATCATAAGTAGGGTCTAATTCAACGATGAGGTCTTTATGAAAAGTTTTAAACGTGTTCTTCCTGTGATTGCCTTCTGTGTATTGCCATTACTCTCAGAAATCAGTGCTGCTGCCGACAATCAAGGTGGTTTATATCTGGGTGGTGGTATCGGTTATAGCCGCATGAATGGCGAAGATTATACCAATACCAATGGTGATCTTTCTAAAAGCCAAGTCGCTTGGAAAGCATTAGTTGGCATGCGCTTAAATAGCAATCTGTCATTAGAAGCCCAGTATTTAGATTTTGGTGCTGCTAACCGAGACAACGACCGCATTCAGGCATCAGGTTATAGTGGTGGCGTGGTTCTAGACTTTATGCAAGGTAGTACCATTGCTCCCTATGCAAAAGTAGGCGCGTTAGTTTGGGAAACCGACAATCGCTTTAACAATATCAGTCGTAACGATAACGGTACCGATGTCACTGGTGGTTTAGGCTTGCGCTTTGCCGTTGGCGAACATATGTCGATTCGTACCGAATATGAACGTTTTATGATGGATAACACCGATGTTGATTCATTGTCGGTCAATCTTCAATACAACTTTTACTAAGCATTTTTTAATGGCTATGAATAACAGGTAGTAGATGAGCAAGTTACCCGCAATCACCCTCACTTGGCGAGTCAGTTTTTGGCTCAACCCTAAAGATGAAGGCTTAGCGTTAACATTGCCAGAAACCGTGTTATTAGCCATTAAGCGCAGTCGTGATTATCTTAGCGAAAATCAGATTTGCGTCCATACAAGCTATTGGAGTCTAAACATGGACGACGAAAACTACGTCCATTTTAGACTCGACGTCTCTAGCCAAGACACCCTTCTTTTTCAAACCCACTAGAGGCTCATAGAAAATAATATGAACCTCTTACCCGCACTAGGATGAATGTTATGGATACTAACAAAGAACTACACAAGCAAAAACTGCAAGCCCAACTAGATGGTTGGAAAGCAGACATTGCTAAATTAAAAGCCAAAGCAACTGCCGAAGCTGCCGATGCTCAACTTGCGATGCATAAGCAATTCGACGTGTTAGAAAAAAATATGGATGAGGCGCAAGCTAAACTTGCTGAACTAGCAGAAGCGGGTGAAGAAGCGTGGGACTCCGTTAAGCATGGTGTCGAGTCTGCGTGGCATTCGCTAACAACAGCAGTCAGCGATGCGATGTCGAAATTTAAAAGCTAATGTCAGAGTTAGGCCAGTAAATGTTTTACTGGCCTAACCTTTAGGAGAACCAAAATGTTAGAAACCATTGCCGTTGTCTTGGTAATTTTGTGGATATTGGGTTTTGTCACCTCATACACTATGGGTGGTTTGATTCATATTTTGTTAGTGATTGCCATTATCGTTATTTTAGTTCGCGTTATTCGTGGTCAACGATTGTAGGCATTGATTGATTGATTTTTTTTGTCGCGTGGCACTAAAAAGTGTACTATCTGTCTGCGCAGCGCCAGTTTATTATTATTGATGGAATTTACTTTAACAGGGGTGATGACAGCCAATTTAAAAACTGAGGCAAAAATAACCGTAACGTATGTAATCTGATCAGATTAATTTGTTTCACAAAAAACCATATTATAAATATGGTTTTTGTGCATAAAAAAATAAACTCAGAAGCTTGCACCTAATCACTGCACTCGCATCGTCCGTGTTATTTCCCGCCAATAATGCAAGATTAATTGCTTAAAATTAATTCTGTGTTGTTAGGCATCATAAAAAGTTTTACACAGGATGTTCTAATGAACAAATCAGCGAATAATTTCGGCTTCCTCACACGCTACATGGTACTGATGTTTAGTGTGTTGGCCGTAGGGTGTGGAGGCCAAGACCCCATACTCGGTGGCGGTGGTAAGCTAGCTTCTTTAGCCCCTACCGTTACTACAACAACTCCACTTGCAACAAACCCTATGGCCACTAATGTGGCCATTAATAGTAAAATCACTGCCGCTTTTAGTAAGGATATTGCACCTGCAAGCATCAACACATCGACATTTGGTGTGGTTTGTCCAACAGGTTCGGCAATAGCGGGTACCGTGAGTTATGTTGCTGCCAGCCGTGTGGCGACTTTCTCGCCAACAGCTACCCTTCCTCCTAATAGCACGTGTACGGCAACCTTAACAACTGCCATTAAAGACCTAACAGGCTTAAGCTTAACAAATGCATTTGTTTGGCAATTTGTTACAGGTGATGCTCCCGACATTACTCGCCCCACCATTAGCTTAATTACCCCTGCTAATGGCGCAGTAAATATCGCCTTCAACCAAAAAGTCAGCGCGACGTTTAGCGAAGATATGGATGCTGCTTCTATTAACGGCAACACCGTTCTGCTACAAGGACCTGGTGCAAGCACTGTCGCTGGCACAGTCACTTATGCTGCGGGTGCGCGTACTGTTACCTTTAATCCAACATCACCTGCAAACTTAGCGGCCAACACCTTATATACCGCTACTATCACCACAGGTGCCAAAGACTTAGCAGGCAATACACTGGCTAATAATATTGTGTGGACATTTACCACCAGTGTTGCGCCAGACACTACTCGCCCTACGGTCAGTTTAAAAACACCCGATGCAGGCAAAACCAATGTTGCTATTAACTCAAAAGTGTTAGTGACATTTAGTGAAAGCATGGATCCAACAACTATCACTACGGCTAATATGACGGTCAAAGCAGGTGCTATTGATATTATAGGTACTGTCAGTTATGCGGTTTTGGCAAAAACTGCCACATTTATACCTACCGCGCCTTTGCCACCCAGCACTTTATTAACGGTAACTGTGAATACAGCTACTACTGATTTGGCAGGCAATGCCCTTGCAGGAAATGTGACTTTATTACCTGCGGCAAGTGATGCTGTGTGGACATTTACCACAGGTTTAACACCTGACACTACCTTACCAACAGTCACATTAAAAGTGCCTGCTGATGACTCAACAGGTGTCAGCACTAATTCGAAGATTACCGCAACCTTTAGTGAAGATATGGATCCTCTATTTATTAGAGAAACTAGCTTTACCTTAAATGGTGCAGGGTCATCAGTGAATGGTGTGGTGAGTTATGCTGTTGGTTCAAGAACTGCGATTTTAATTCCCAATTCACCCCTCGCATTTAATACTGTGTATACCGCAACATTAACGACAGAAGCGCGTGATTTAGCAGGAAACCCGTTAGCGGGTAATTCAGCTACACCGATTTTACCAGCTGATTCGGTATGGACATTTACCACAGGCGCAGCACCAGACACAACCCCACCAACAGTTACCAACAAAGTACCTGCAGCTGGTGCTACGAATGTTGCACCTAATGCCAGTATCATCGCGACGTTTAGTGAAAGTATGGATCCACTCACCATCACTAATAATACTGTGATTGTACAAGGCTCTGATTCTTCCATTATTACAGGCACAGTGACCTATGCCGTTGGTGCAAAAACCGTTACCTTTAAGCCCACAGCACCAAACACCTTAGCGACAGGTAGTATTTATACCGTTATTGTCACTACGGGTGCTAAAGATTTAGCAGGTAATGCGTTAACGAATAATGCCAGTTGGACTTTTGCAACCATTGATACACCAGATACCACGGCACCTACTGTCACCTTAAAAGTGCCAGCAGCGGGTGCAACAGGTGTTGCTTTTAACTCGATTATCACCGCAACCTTTAGCGAAGATATGAATCCAGCAACCATTGATGCAACGACATTTACCTTAACAGGTACTGGCGGTATACCAATTTTGGGTACGGTTACTTATGGTGTTGGTGCCAGAACAGCAACATTTACACCCACAGTCAACTTAGCGCCTAATACTGTTTTTACCGCCACTGTCACTACGGGTGCTGAAGACTTAGCCAATAATGGTTTAGCTGCCAATACAGTTTGGTCATTTACGACGGGTGCTACACCAGACGTTACACCACCAACGGTTACCAACAAAGTACCAGCGGCAGGCGCGACTAATGTTGCAACCAACGCCAATGTCATTGCGACCTTTAGCGAAGATATGGATCCGTTAACCATTGATGGTAATACGATGATTCTTCAAGGCCCAGGTTCAGCAATCATTTCAGGTACTGTCACTTACGCCGTAGGCGCAAGAACAGCCACCTTTAACCCAACATCACCTTTGCCTACAGGCAATGTCTATACAGTGATTGTAACGACAGGTGCTAAAGACTTAGCGGGTAATGCTTTAAGCAATAATGTGATTTGGACATTCTCTACAGGTGCTACTCCTGATACCACACGTCCTACTGTCACTTTACGTGTACCAGCAAATAATGCGACAGGCGTTGCTCTTAACGCAAAAGTAACTGCAACGTTAAGTGAAGATATGGATCCAGCAACCATGGTTGCCGCCAATTTCACTGTTACAAGAGGTGCTGGTATTAATGTCGCAGGTAGCGTTGCCTATGATGTTGCTGCACGCACTATCACTTTCACACCACAGGTTAATCTGCCTGCTAGTACTGTATATACCGCAACCTTAACCACAGGTACGCAAGATTTGGCAGGTAATGCCCTTGCTGGCGATATTAGTGTGTTACCTGCGGCAAGTAACTCAGTTTGGACATTTACTACCAGTGCTGCACCTGACACGACTCAACCAACGGTCACTCTCCAAGTACCAGCGGCAGGCGCAACAGCGGTTCCGTTAAATGCCAAAGTGGTTGCGACGTTTAGTGAAGCTATGGATCCCGTCACTATTAATATCAATAGCGTACTGTTGCAAGGTCCTGGTGCCAATGCCATTACGGGTACTGTCACTTATGCCGCAGGTGCAAGAACAGCAACGTTTACGCCCACAGTAAACTTACTGCCTAACACATTGTATACTGCAACCGTAACGACAGGTGCTAGAGACTTAGCAGGCAACGCTTTGTTGGCAAATTCGACGTGGACATTTACGACAGGCGCAGGCCCAGATTTAACGCCGCCCACCGTACTAAGTGTTAATCCATTAGATTTTGCGTCAGGTATTTGTTTGCAAAAAACCATCAACGCCACCTTTAGTGAATCCATTGATCCATTAACACTGTCAACAGCCTCGTTCAACTTAAAAGAGACTGGTAGTGCTTTAACCAACGGTACGGTTAACTATGATGTGTTGAGTAAGGTAGTAACATTTTCACCAGCAAGCGATTTGTTGGCAAATACAAGCTACACCGCCACCATCACCACGGCGGTCGA
>JBKJUH010000034.1:0-6211 GCA_046590075.1 Agitococcus sp. | reverse complement strand
CCGCTGCCCCTGTGGTGGAATAATCCTAGCCGATACTGAGGATTGGGACGTGCCCTTGTGTGATGAGTGTTATTCGTCGCAAGGTGAGCGGGAATGCATCACCCATCACAAAGCCTGTGATTGCCGCGAAGCTGCGTTCGCTGAGCTAGAGGCTGAGCGCGACCAGTACAAAGCCATGTGCAAGAACTTGGTTGAGGCGCTTGAGACAATGCGTTCGCCAATGAGAATTGCGCTAGAAGATACTGGAGATCTTTATTACGCAAATGTAGCGAGCGACATTGACGAAACCCTCGCCTCAGCCCACGCCCGACTGGTGAAGCTCTCAAACAACAAAGAAGGAACATAAAATGAAAACAATAATACTACTGATCGCAGCTTTAATTTTTACCAATATCATGTGGGCCATGGACTACCGTGAATTAAAAAAAGACTTGGCTAACCTCGAGTCGGACACTCAAGAGCAATATCAGAGGAGAAATATCGAAATCGAAGAATGCGTTGAAAAATATAAAACGCTCAAGTCTAATTGTCCTAATGAAGAAGTCAGAGCAAATCAGACTGAAGATCCTAGGTAAACGGAACTCATATTCTGAGCACACAATTAAGCTTTGGAACTATATGCGGTGGAAAATGGACATGTCCTGTCAGCGCATTGCCGACCTTTACGATGTTTCAAAAATGACGATAAGTAAGTATACTAAGCTTTAGCATGGATGAATTAGAGCAACTTAAACTAGACCTATTATCTGCCAGGGAAGAAAATGAGCAGCTTATGCGTATGGACTACTGGCCCGAGCGAGTCGCTGAATTAGATAAAGAAATAGAGAAATTAAAGCGTAAAGTCCATATCGCTGAGTACTGGCTTAAAGCAATGCGACCATGCTTTGAAAGTCACAGAGCCATTGAAGCTATGGATAAAGTTTAATTTATGCAGTCGTTTTATGCAAAGGACACTTGATTTTACCAGGGCAGAACCTGCACCAATCACCCTTATTAATTGGCGTGCCTAAATCAGCTTCTATTGCCTTTGATCTAAATATGTTTTCCCATTTAGCAATCCCGTCTTTATCGATAGCCCAGGACTTTATCTTTTTACCATCGCTAGACCTTGGCTGGACTATATGTAGATTACCGATTGATATATTTCTATCGTCTCTTGCACCTAGGAAATAGTAAATCATTTGAGAGTTATCTTTTGCCGCAACTCCCCACTTACCATACTTAAAATCAACTACTGAAATGCTCCCGCTAGCGTGCTCTATGATTACGTCTGAAGTGCCCCATAGGTCTTTATGGAGGTAGCTTAAGGAGACTCTCTGCTCGAGCTTTAGAGTGTCACCAGGACTTAAAAGACCTGTTACGAATTCTACGAATATCTTGACACTATTTAGCATTTCTCGATCGATTAGAATCTCGTCCGTAGTGGTTCCAATAAGCTCATCGTAGTTAAACTCTTGAGCGTTTAAGTGGGCAGTTAAGGCTTGTTCGCATATTTTATGGGCTACAGTACCCTCTAAAGCACTGGGATGTGGTGGAGGTTGGTCTACACCTTCGGACATTTTGATGGATCCAGCGCATTTGATCCAACGACTAGAACTAGAGGCAGAAAGTCTTGAATGTTCAGACATAACACTCCAAATTATTTTATTTAATTAGTCGAGTGTAGTCTAATTTAGCTCGCAATAAAACAACTTAAAAACTTATTATGATACCCAGCAATCAGCTTGGCCTTGTCAGTTCCGTTGATTATGCGTCTTGCTCCGATTGGATCATTGGGGCCTGATCAAAGGGCATATTGGTTTTTGTCGTTAATGCTTTTACAGCATTCCATTTTAGGTACTTTATTCTCTTATGAACATTCTTATAGCTTAGGTTAAACTCTCTGCACCAATCTTTTAGAATCATTCGCTTTCCATTAATCTCGACATAGATATTGCTTCTTTTATTTCTATTTTGCGTATGGCGATCAGACCATTTGCAATTGTCTGGACAATAACTTTTAGAGTTATCAATCCTGTCAATGGTTAGCTCATCGGAGTACCCTGATATCAAGGCCCAAGCTCTAAATGCAAAAAAATTAGTACGCCACTCATCGCAAACTTCTATTCCTCGGCCACCATAGTCTGCAAAGGATTTACAATTTTTATCCGTACATCGACTAATCATTTTGTCCCAGGTTTTGTGAAGCCTAGTATTTGATAGGCCCCTTTTAGTAAAACCACACTGAGCACAACTGAATGAACTTAAACCATAAGAGTAGGCGGCAACAAATTTGATTAGTCCGCAATTACAAATGCACTCGCACATTAATTGCCCAGATTTATTCCTTTTTGTTTTTCCTGTTCTCGTCCACAACATTTTTTTCATAACTCTCATAACTTTATGCCTGCAATGCGCTTAAAAATTTATAGTAATGTTTTGAAATTAGCACTGCTTTGTCTAGTCCATTTATTATTTTTCTAGCATTAACAGGGTCACTGACCTTTTTGTTAAAATAGTTTTCGAGTGCGCGATTTGTGAAGTCACCCTTAAAACTTTTGCGAGTGAGCATTCCCTCAAACATAATTTCAATAGCTATCTTTAAATCAAGAGCCAAGTCTGGATTGTTATAAAGGTCATGGCCCAAGAGCTTACCCATCTTTTTATAGTTATAATCCCAGGTTAATTGAACCAAACCTCGGCCATAAAATATTTTGCCATTAGCTGCTGGCTTTCCATACTTCTTACCCTTGCCACGACCATACTCTCTAAGTGCTGTCATAGTCCTAGCCGTTTCATGCCAAGCTGTTGCAAGCATGTAAGCAAGATGCCTTAAGTCAGTGCCACTTTCTTTTTGCCAGTAGTCTAGAATAGCTTCAAAGCCTTCAACCTGACTTGCGCTTAGCTTGCCAAAACTTTTACGAACTTGAGCATAGAACAATTTCTTGTCGATCATTTAGTCCCCTATGGAATAGGCAGCTTTTGAAGTGCCTCATCAATAGCTATAAACAAACCATCAGCGGCACCAGTTATTTGCTTACACTTAGCGTGCTGACAGTTGGTTTGAATATCTCGCTTGAGCATTTTCCATTCATTCGAAGTGATAATAATACCGCGCTTTTTTAGAGCGTCACATTGCTCTCGCGGGAGTGTGCGCTCTTTGGCGGACATTACGCGCACACCAAAGCAGTCACCAGAGGCCGGAAGAGTTACCATTAACTCAAAGTCTGAAGTCTGAAATGTCGAGCAGCTAAGGCTTATGCTTAGTGACAATGACAAAGCGACGGAAAGCTTTTTTGACAGGATCATCTATTGCCTTTATTTCTTCTGGAGTTAAGTAGTCTTTCTTTGATAACTCGACCTGTAGCAAAGCCTCATCAAGTGCTGAATCAAAAGCTCTTTGATCAAACTCAGTTTCAGCCACCATGATCCCAATATTCAAAACAATGAGACCTTTATTAGCAAGCCAATTACATAGGGCCTCAAAGAGATAGTTAGTTAATGGTGCAAAGCCGCGACCAGCAAGCCATGCAGTGTATGGAGTCGTAGCGAGTGCTGCGGTTATCCCGCGAGCACCCACTTTTTTGATGCCAGAAAAATTATATTTCCCAGTAACGCCCAAATTTACTCTGCATTTCCAAAAGTAATAACAACGCCAACAGCTTCACCCTCAAGAATATTAAGGGCCGCTTCACCAGTGATGGACTTCACACCTTCACCAAGGTCAGCATCAGCGCTCAATGAAACAAGAACGCCACCAGGAGCGAGAGCTTTAAAAGATGCAGACATGCCACCTTCACTCACTGTCATTTCACATAAAGCTGCGTCACTCACAGACCATACTGGTGCGCCGTCAACTTTAGCAGGGAATCCTTTAGCGTCTACAAAAGCTACTTGCGCAGTTACTGATTGACCAATTTGCATTTCCATTTTGTCTTCTCCGTTATCGTCGAAATAAATTAAGGCATAAGACGCACGACGTTTGCGCTTATACCTTTTTGGTTCATAAATAAAAAATGCGAACAGCAAGAACATTACCGTCGCAAATATAAATAGACAGGACACTTTAGACGTTAACGGTCTTTAGCGCACTTTTTAGAAGGCTCAAGCTCATTGTTTCAAAAGTTGAATCACCAGGGATCAAGCCGCCGATTGCATCAATCAGCATATCTGAATCAGAAGTAATCTGAACAAGACCGTCTACCTGTGCGCCATCATAAACTACTGACAACTTAATTTTTCCGCCAACCATTTCAGCCACTAATTTAGCCTCTGGTCCCATTGCTTTTTCCATTTTTATTCCCCTTTGGTTATTTCTATTTTTAATAGTGTTACCTTATTTGCCTTAAAAGCCTAGGTCTGAATTCTCGCTATCGTCTTTTCTCTCTTTAGGCTCTTTAGGCAAAGACATAATCAATATGTTACGCGCAAGCATCGGCTCCATGCGCATACGAGTATTCCATAGGTTATAAATCTCAACTAACGATGTAGTCGAGTCGATACAAACCGCAAAGCACCCCGATAGAATCTTACTTAATAAAAACTCTCGCTGATGGACTTTAAGTGTAGCCCTTTTGCCAGGTGCTTTGACTTCTATAAATGCAGCTGTACCGTATTTAGTGTTACCAATGTAATCACTCATTCCAGCTTCAGCTTGTCCGGTGATGTATCGACCAGCACTTGCGCTATAGACTGCTTTACTTTCAATTTTGTGCATAGCTAGACCTAGTTCAGAAAATAATGGAACCAAGACCTTTTCTAAGTCAGCCTCTGGCTTTTTATTCCTACGCTTAGGACGTCTAGAAACTTCTCTAGCTTGCCTTTGATAAAATCTATTTAAAGCAGATGCTGCCGACATAATTAATAGCTAGACGTGTAGTAAACGGCCAAGTATCCACCGCGACCTGATCCACCGACGCCACCAGAGCCAGAGCCTGCACCACCGCCACCACCGCCACCTGCACCGTAAGAAGTAGCAGCGGGAGTAGAGCCAACATTTCCAGCGCCAGCACTTCCGTTAGCGCCATTTGCACCGGCACCACCAAAACCAGCACCACCACCACCGCCCGCTCCACCGTTACCAGTAGGCGTTCCGGCTAAGCCACCTGAAAATCTACGGCTAGCTTTTCCAGCAGTGCCACCAGTGTTAATCACACCGTTAAAGCCTGAACCGTTGCCTATAATTAATGTTGCTCTATTACCTATTTCTTGAGTGCCAGCTGCACCACGCACCCCACCAGAAGAGGGAGAACTTCCAACAGAACCACTTGCTCCTCCTGGTGCACCTTCAAAAATAATTCCAGCAAATGAAGTGTCTCCACCTTTAGCAGTTGCAGCACCACCACTACCGATAGTTAACGAAACTGGAGTAGAGGGAGTTACAGCTACGGCGACAAGATTTAACTCAGCACCATATCCACCAGCACCACCACCACCGTAAGTGCTTCCACCATTGCCACCACCACCGCCACCACCACAAGCCTCAATAAAAACTTGAGTTACATCAACTGGAGGAGTCCATGTGGTAGCACCTGGAGTAGTGAACTCTACTTTTTTTAAATTCTTATCAAGAATGTAGTTTACAGCACCGCCAAGCTTGGTAAACAGACTCACAGTGACTGGTGCATCGCCTGCTATTTCTATCGTATTTAATTTAGTTGTGCTAAAGGCAATATCTGCCATAGAAAACCCCCTATAACATTGAGTAAACAGTATCAGCGCCACCGTTTAACGGCGACATGTGAGCATATATAAGTGCGACCTGATCCGTAAGGTCTGGATCATTGTATTCAGCCATTTCCATTATCATCCCCGAACTTGGCGTAAACGTAAGTGCAGGACTTATGGTAATTGTATTTCCAGTCACGTCAACTATTACAGAATTTTCGTTTATAGATAAATCTAAAGACCTAATTCTAACTGAAGCCAAGGGTAGTCCATTCCATTTTCTATACTCAGAAGATCCAAAAATAGAGGCGTAAGACTCCTCAATCACAAATTTAGTCGTAGAAATACCAGACAAAATGTTGCTCGAATGACCGATTAAACAATATCTAGCTGATGTTGCAAATGAGGTATCAACCATTTCTAAAGAAACATCACCAGATTTTAGGTTGAATTCTTTATTTTGAATCTCATAAAACCTAGGCGCTATATCAATAGCACCTAGGTTTTATGAGATTCAAAATAAAGAATTCAACCTAAAATCTGGTGATGTTTCTTTAGAAATGGT
>JBKJUH010000294.1:0-3422 GCA_046590075.1 Agitococcus sp. | reverse complement strand
GTTAAACGTGAAGTTGAACTGGCCAAAGGCACAGTCGTCGAATTGAAAATCAGTTTATATGTTGATAAAAGCGAAAAAGCGGTATTGGTTGGCAAGGTTCAACCATAGGGGCGATTCGTGAATCGCCCTTATTCAAAACCCGTTAATCCTTGCGAAAAATCTGCCAAATTACCACGACAGTCAAACCTAAAAACATCATCAACGTCCATTCAGGCAAACTTAAACCTAGCATAACCCAATCGACTTTGGCACATTCCCCCGAACCGCGTAGCACTTTTTGCACCACTTCTTGAAACGGGAAAGTATCCATCCAATAGTCTAAACCTGGGCCACAAGACGGCACTTCGTCGGGCGGTAAATGTTGTAGCCACACATGACGGCCAGCCACACCTACGCCAGCTAATGCACCGAGTAAGGTAAAGCCTGCATAAATACGACGACCTAACACAGCAGGGTTATGCAATGCTGAGATTAACGCCACAACCCCTACACTTACGAGTGCGACGCGTTGAAAAATACACAACGGACAGGGTTCTAAATGGTCGTGGTGTTGCAAAAATAAGGCAACACCAATGCCTGCTAACATAAATAAAAACAAAGCGAAATTCGTTAAACGAGGGGAGGGTAGCGTCATAGTTTGATCTCAAGAAAACGCCTCCCCGTCATGTTGGGGGGAGGTTGGGATGGGGTTGCCTCACCTTAGAAAAAATTAGCGAAACAGACAAGGGTAAATTGGTTAAGCAATATAAGCCGCTAAAAAGTCATCAAAACTCACTGTGTCGCTGTCTTCAATCGCTTTTTGTGCAACATGCGATTCTTGTGCTTGCTCGGTAAAAAACGCCTGACGTTCGGCGGATAACGGACGGTTCAAAAAGTAATCACGATGTTGTTCGGCAATGGCATTGCCAAAGGCAAAAAAGTTATTGTCGTACTTTTTCATCTCAACTAATACTTGCGCGGCATAGGTTTGCTCAGGATGGTTAATTTTAGCGATTTGCGCGACGATGGAGGCACTGTAGTGTGTGGTTTGATGTGCCGTGTCTAACACCGTTGCTAATGCTTGCATTTCAGTTAATAACCCTAAGGCGGCGGTTTTGAAATCAACGGACTGGCCTTGAATGGTTATATGCACATTAGGCGCACGACCTTGCTCAACCATTTGTTCTTGCCGTTCGGCTAATTCGGCATATTGCGCCGCATGAAAGTCGGGGCTATCGCTTAATAAGCTGTGCAAAGCAAAAACTTCCAAAAAGTGCGCGGTGGTACTGTCGATGCCTGTTGGTGCAAAAGGATTTAAGTCAACACAGCGCATTTCGATATATTCAATACCGCGTGCTTTTAACGCTTGTGTGGGTTTTTCGCCGCGCTGAATGGTTTGTTTGGGGCGTATCAAACCATAATATTCATTTTCGATTTGCAAGACATAGCTGTTCATTTGTTGATAAACACCGTCTTTCTTTACGCCTAAATCAGCAAAAGGCGGATACGGTGTATGAATGGCATGGCTTAAATCACGAATATAATCAGGCAGTTGATTGTAGGAAACCTGTAAGTCGCGTTGCGCGGTGTTTTGATAACCCAAACGACTCATGCGTAATGAGGTGGCATAAGGCTGATATAACGAATCTGTACCCAAGTTAGCTAAATTATGGTCACGGCCTAATAAAAAGCAGGCACAAACCGCAGGGCTCGCGCCCAATAAATACAATAATAAATAGCTATGACGTTGAAAATTACGAATCAAACCAAAGTATTGCGTGTTAATAAAATCTTGCAGTTCGCCTATGGTGTGGCTGGCCGTGTGCCATGCTTGCCAAAACTCGGTGGGAAAAGAAACGTTATAGTGAATGCCTGCAATCGTCTGCATTTTACGACCATAACGAATGCCCAAACCATGACGATACAAGGTTTTGAGTTTGCCGATATTCGACTCACCATAATACGCGAGCGGAATACTTTCATCATCCATGCCGATCATACAGGGCATGGAGTTCAACCACAGCCGTTCTTCGCCTAAGTGCTGATAGGTGTAACTGTGCAAGTCTTCTAGAAAGCTAAGTGTTTCACCAATGCTTTTGGTAGCAGGGGTAATTAACTCAATTAAGGCTTCGGAATAGTCGGTAGTGATAAAAGGGTGGGTGAGAGCTGCGCCCAACGCCTTTGGGTGACAACTTTGCGCCAAATGGCCGTCGGGAGTCATGCGTAGCGATTCTTTTTCTAAACCACGACGCATATTTTTTAAGACCTCGGCTTGAGGACTTAACCACGACAGTTGTTGAGCGAGTTGGGCGTTCATGGGCTATTCTCAAGACAAAATAAACAATTCGCTAGTTATGGGGATTGTGCGAGCAATTTGCAAATATATTCGAGTTTTGTGAGTTATTTATAGGTGGTGTTATGGCGCGATACCTGAACTCGGAGCATCGTTTAATGAACGTGTGAGCAATTCTTGTAGATAACGTCTGACCAAGCCGTCGACCAATTGTTCGGGCTGGACATGGGCGATAGTATGATTAAAGACACCATCCAGCATCAAGGCTGCAACTCCGTGAGTCATTGCCCATAATTCACTGGCGATAGTGGCACTATCGCTGATGTTCGGGCCGCCGTGGGCGCGCCAATAATCTAATAAATCAATCGCTTGTTGTAAGCCTTGTTGTGAGGCTGTCAATAACTCAGGAAAGCGGCTTTTATCCAACTCGGCACCAAACATGGCGCGAAAATAGGCACGGTGGTCGCGAGCGTAACGGACATAGGCTTGGGCGGCTAAGGGGATAATGTCGGCAATTGGCAGGGTGCTGTTGACGGAGGCAAACACGTCTTGCATCAAGCGTTCTAATCCTTGTAGCGCAATGGCCGCCAATAATGCTTCTTTATCGGCAAAGTGGCGATAAGGCGCGGCGATGCTGACACCTGCTCGTCGTGCCGCTTCGGTAATAGAAAAACCACGGGGGCCTTTTTCATCAATCAACAATAACGCCGCGCCCATCAGCGTGTTACGCAAATCACCATGATGATAACGGATTTTGCTTTTGGCCTTGGTGGTCGGCTCGTGATGTTGGGCAGATAAGGGTGTTTTCATATTGACAAGTTTAGCAGCAATGTTTAATGTTAAACATATTAACATTGATTGAGGTAGTTCGCCATGTCATCGCCAACGATTAATTATTTACCTGCGGCAGCAACGGTATTTGTCACGGGCGGCTCTGGATTTCTCGGACGACAATTGTTGATGGATTTAGTGGCGCAAGGTTTTCAGGTGCGTGCACTGACTCGGTCTGACAAGGCAGCGACGACAGTAAAAAGTCTGGGCGCGACACCAGTAATGGGTGATCTGGATGATATTAACGCGATGGCTACTGGCATGGTCGGCTGTACCGCAGTGATGCACGCCGCCGCGAAAGTGGAGCAGTGGGGCAAAT
>JBKJUH010000285.1:0-4508 GCA_046590075.1 Agitococcus sp. | reverse complement strand
ATGGGCACTACGTCCATTAAGCTCGCCAACTGCGTGTTGCTCGTCGGCGAGCTTAATGGACGTAGTGCCCATGTAGTACGTTTAACCGAAGACGCGATTGCGCCTGAAGGTTATCAGTTTCAGTCCTTGCGTTCGTTATTACTGTGTTTAGATGCCGCCAGTTTTTCTTTAGCAGCAACGGCTTCACAAGTTTTAGAATGGGCAAAAAGTCATCGTTTTTGCAGTCGTTGTGGTACACCAACACAACCACATCCGCGTGGTGAACGTGCGCGTGTTTGTCCCACTTGTAAATATCATCAATATCCGCGTATTCATCCTTGTGTCATTGTTGCTATTACCAAAGGCGATACTATTTTATTGGCGCGTGCCCAGCGTTTTACTCGACCCATGTATAGTTTATTGGCGGGTTTTGTCGAAGTTGGCGAAACCTTAGAGCACGCAGTTATGCGTGAAGTGGCCGAAGAATCAGGCGTACAGCTCAACAATATACGTTATTTTGGCAGTCAATCTTGGCCGTTTCCCAATAATTTAATGCTGGCGTTTCAAGCAGAGTGGGCAAGTGGGGAGATTGTTATGCAGGAAGAAGAAATTATGGATGCCCAGTTTTTTCGATTTGATAACTTACCCGAAATTCCACCTGCGGGCAGTATCGCCCACCAAGTCATTCACGCAACGGTGATGGAATTAGCGGCTAAATATCGTTAGTCTCCTCGTTTACCTGACTTAATCATTTTTTAGGAGCTTTCATGCTGGATTTATTATTACAGTACGGCTTGTTTTTGGCCAAAATTGTCACGGTGGTTATCGCTTTATTATTCATTATTATTACCATTGCCAATGTGGGCGACCGTCGTCGTCACCATGATGAAGATGGTGATATTGAAGTTATGCGCCTGAATGAGCGTTTTGAACATTTTGCCAATACTTTACGCATGACGGTGCTGGATAAAAATGCACTTAAAGCCTACTTCAAAAATGAAAAAGAAAAATCCAAATTAGCGGCAAAAAAAGAATCTAAACAGACAGAAGATGACATTAAAAAACGTGTCTATGTTATTAATTTTAATGGCGATATGCGTGCTTCTGCTACCGAGAATTTACGTCAAGAAATTACTGCCATTTTAAGTATTGTTAACAAAGACAAAGATGAAGTTGTTGTTAACCTAGAAAGTCCGGGCGGTATGGTGCATGGTTATGGCTTGGCTTCTTCGCAATTAGCCCGTCTGCGCGAACATCAAATTCCTTTAACCATTTGTGTTGATAAAGTCGCGGCCAGTGGCGGTTATATGATGGCATGTTTAGCGGATACCATTATTGCTGCACCGTTTGCGATTATTGGTTCGATTGGTGTTGTGGCACAAATTCCTAACTTTCATCGTTTATTAGAAAAATGGGATATTGATTTTGAAGTATTAACCGCAGGTGAATACAAACGCACGATGACGGTGATGGGTGAAAATACCGAAGCAGGGCGGCAAAAATTTGTTGCTGAGTTAGAAGATACTCACACGCTGTTTAAAGAGTTTGTCAAAGAATATCGTCCTAATTTAGATATTCAGCAAGTGGCAACAGGTGAGCATTGGTATGGTAAACGGGCGGTGGACTTAGGTTTAGTCGATAAATTGATGACCAGCGACGAATATTTACTCACTGCCAGCAAAACAGCCGATATTTTTGCCGTGCGTTTTATTCATAAGCAAAATTTGATGCAAAAAATGGGTGTTGCTGCGACCTTGAGTGCCGATAATTTATTGGTTAAATGGTGGGAGCGGTTGAGTCAAAAGCCGAGGTTTTAAGATGAGTCGTCAGCTTAATCCTAAAAAATTACTGTTGTCCAAATGGACGGCAGTGCATCCACAAGAAAAAGAAAAGCATTTTTTAGTGGTAAAAATAGCCGATAAGTTTACTCCGCTGATGGATAGAGATTTTATTGTCTTAGAAGCGGTAATGACTAAACGACAATATCGACTTGATTGGCATAGCTTATTAAATGAGACCGAATGGCAACAAGGATGGTGTTAAGTTTTATTTATGGAGCAGATAATGAAGTCCTCTCACACTAAAGTTTTAATCCAACAATGGACTACTCAAGGTCATATTCCCCCCGATAAAGTTCAAACTGCTCTAGACATTGCCGATATCACACCGAATCAACGTCAATGGCGACAGTTTCTTGATAAATTACTGTTAGCTAATGGTGGCGGTTTATTCCTGTTTGGCGTGGTGTTCTTTTTTGCTTTTAATTGGCAAGCCATTACCCGTTTTCATAAATTTGCGATGATTGAAGCTTTAGTGTTAGCGAGTTTGTGGGCATATAGCCATTGGTTTAATCGGCCATCTGCTAAAGTTTTTATCATGGCGGCTTCGGTATTTGTGGGGGTGTTATTGGCGTTTTTTGGTCAAACCTACCAAACAGGCGCGGATACTTGGCAATTATTTGCAACGTGGGCGATGTTAATTAGTCCTTGGGTATTCTTGGCGCAATTGGGAGCCTTGTGGTTGTTATGGCTGGTGCTGATTAACCTGAGCATTGTGCTCTATCACCAAGTATTTCATGGGTTGTTTGGGGTGATTTTTAGCAGCGAGGCAATGCAACTAAGCCTATTTATATTCAATACCTTAGCTTTAGTTTGTTGGGAGTTAGCAGCCAAACGATACGAATGGCTACAAGGGCGAAACGAAGCACGACTCTTGGCGATAGCGAGTGCTTTTAGTATAACGTGGTTGATGTTACAGGCTATTTTTAGTCATCATCCCTATGCAGTAGAAATCGTTTTTGCCTATCCCGTGTGGTTAATGTTGGCGTATTGGGTTTATCGTCGCCGAATTGCCGATTTATTTATGTTAGCACTTAGCTCATTAACGCTGATTATTATAACTACTGCATTTATTGCCAAACACTTTATGCATAGTGATGGCGCAGCTTTTTTCTCGTTAGCCATTTGGGTCATTGCTTTGTCGAGCGTGTTTATACATTGGCTACATAACATCGCCAAGGAAGGTCAGCATGAATAAGCAGCAATCACCCGAGCAGCTTTGGCAAACCTTACAACAAGCAGGCGTTGTTAGTGGTGAGATGCCAACCCTTGCCGATATTGATGTGAGTCCGTGGTATGTGCGGGTGTTTCAAGGTTTAACAGGCCAGTTTGCGGCATTGTTTTTGTTGATGTTTTTTTTCACTATGTTTAAGGACTTGGTCAAACAAGAAGCTGTTGCTTTTGTTTTAGGGGCAGTGTTAATCGGAGCGGCTTACGCAATATTTAAAGTCCGCGCAACGGCTTTTACAGGTCAGTTTGGCTTAACCCTCAGTTTGACGGGTCAAGTATTATGGTTTTCTGCTTTAAATAAAGGGCTTGATGACCCTGCTGCATGGTTGATGATTGCCCTGATTGAAGCCACCTTAGCGTGGGTTATCCCGAATTTTTTACATCGGTTTTTGTCGAGTTATGCGGCGGCAATGGCACTTATTTTTGCTTGTTACAAACTGCCAATTTTATGGTTAATGCCGTCGTTGATGATGTTTGTCGTGGCGATATTGTGGCTGCACGAGGCGCAATGGTTGTCTCAATCCGAACGTTTTCGACCACTAGCGTATGCTTTTACCTTTGTCGCCTTACAAATGCACAGTTTGGTGACCATGGGCTTTGGCGAGATGAACCATAGCTTTCGTGGGCAAGAGCTTTCGGCACAAACGTGGTTGATTCCTATCAATGAAATGCTGTTGGGCGGGATATTGGTAGTAACTATCATCAAATTACTCATGCGTTATCAGCTTGCTTTCACATCTAAACAAGGGCTTGCTGCGATTTTAGCAGGTTGTTTATTGGCAGTGCTTTCGTTGCAGGCAACAGGTTTAGCGGTGGCGTGGGTGGTGATTTTATTGGGTTTTAGTACAGGCAATCGGCTGTTGTTGGGCATTGGCTTTTTTGCTTTTTGGAGTTTTTTAGGCCGTTATTATTATTTTTTGAACATCACCTTATTGGAAAAATCCTATGTGTTAATGGGCACGGGTGTGTTGATGTTGCTAATGCGTCAGGTCTTAAAGTACGGTTTGCCAGAGGAGTCTCACCATGCATAAATCTAAATGGTTTGCAGGGTTAGTGGGTATTCTGATTCTTGGTGCGGTAAACTTTTCTATTTGGCAAAAAGAGCAGTTATTGGCCGTTGGCAAAACGGTGATCTTACCCTTAGCTCCTGTTGATCCGCGTTCGTTAATGCAAGGCGATTATATGCGTCTGCGTTATCAGGCCGAACCAGAGATTTTGCGTTATCTGCCTACAGCCAAAGACCGTGTTGTTTCTGAGGGTTACGCGATTGTGCGCTTAAATGAGCAACAAGTGGCGGAAGTTCAACGGGTGGTTACCGAAGTACCTGAGTCTTTGGCGGCTAACGAATGGCCATTACAGTATCGTTTTCGTCAGGGCGAGCTTCGTTTTGCTACCAATGCTTTTTTCTTTCAAGAAGGTCATGCTGATGATTATGCCAAGGCACGTTATGGTGAGTTTAAG
>JBKJUH010000109.1:0-2809 GCA_046590075.1 Agitococcus sp. | reverse complement strand
ATCCATGCTCTTTTTTATACTGACTGGTCGACACCTCATATTGCCGACGAAATGCCAGACTAAAGGCGGTCTCGGAGGCATAACCGACTTTTTCACTAATACGACTAATGCTTAAATCTTGTTGCGCTAACAAGCGCGTGGCCAAACGTAAACGATATTGTGTTAAATAAGCGAGCGGCGGCTGACCAATCATTTGCGAAAAACGCTCGGCAAAGGCAGAACGCGATAAACAGGCAATGCCTGCTAACTCAACCACCGTCCAACCATACGCAGGTTGAGCGTGAATCGCGCTTAGTACGGGGGATAAATACGGGTCACGCACGGCATTAAGCCAATTATTGGCCGTTTTCGGTAATTGCTCGACATAATCTCGGACACATTCAATTAAAAACATACTAATCAAACGATTAATTAAGGTATCTCGACCTGGCCTATATAACTCAGATTCTAGGGCGAGAAAATCCAAACCTAAACGTAACCATGCGGGGCCAGTTCTATCTAACCCTTGTTGAATCACAATACTTGGCGGTAAGGACGACAATAAAGGCCGCGCCATTTCCACATCTAATAAACAGCGTACCGACAAAACCAAGCTATTACTCAGCCCTTCCCCTAATTTGATAGGGTCGTTTCGGTGACCATTAAATTCAGTCAATATAGAGTGTTGTTTCCATGTGGCATCTGGATGCAAAAACCGATGTTCTGCACCTGCGGGAATACAAACAATATCGCCTGTTTCTAACATGCGTTCTTCAATATTGGGTAAAACCAGTCGAACCGAACCGCCTAAAATGACATAAAAAATGGTTTGCCCTTGTAACCCAAAACACCAACGGTCATGGCCACTGACATACAGATACTCTGCTCCGCGCAAATGAATATCTTCTA
This sequence comes from Agitococcus sp., assembly GCA_046590075.1. Classification (GTDB taxonomy): domain Bacteria; phylum Pseudomonadota; class Gammaproteobacteria; order Pseudomonadales; family Moraxellaceae; genus Agitococcus. The sequence goes on along the minus strand of JBKJUH010000109.1, from coordinate 1,921 downwards.
AAATATGACTTAATGCATCCATAAATAGTGCTAACTCTCATATAAAACATAGATATCAAAAATACACAACAAATGTGCCATTGTACAATGTCGGCGTTTAACGCAGGTTTGCTGGACGCTGACAACTGGCTTAGTTTCTGGTTATTGGTCAAGATTACCATACAAATTGTCCAACAAGGTTTAACCAACATGAACGCTAAAACACGCGATGACTTATTGATTAGCAGCGAAAACAAAACACCGTGGAAGGATCCAAAACGCTATTTATGGCTTTTAAGTCCTGCTCTACCGTTAATTGGCTTGGCTGCGCTCAGTGCATACGCGGTTGCTCCTAAGCGTTTGCGCGCCTTGGCATGGACTGGCCCTGCACTCGTTCATGGTGTTATTCCTGCGATTGACCGTCTGATAGGTGAGGATAAAAGCAATCCCCCTGCATCTGCGGTGCAACAATTAGAAGACGACAAATATTATGGCCGCATTGTCAAAGCCTTTATTCCTGCGCAATATGCCGTTACCTTTTTAGGCGCATGGTTAGCCAGCCGTAAAAATACGCCCGTCGCTGACCGTATTGGTTTGACGTTATCGGTAGGTGCTATCAACGGCATTGCCATTAATACCGCGCATGAGCTTGGCCATAAACACGATAAAGCCGACCGTTTATTAGCCATGCTTGCTCTTGCACCTACGGGTTACACACACTTTGCTGTTGAACATAACTTTGGCCATCACAAACGTGTTGCCACGCCAGAAGATCCAGCCAGCAGCCGTTTAGGTGAAAGTTTTTGGAAATTCTTACCGCGCACCGTCATTGGTGGTTTTAAATCGGCAGTAACCATTGAAACCGAGCGTTTAGAGCGTAAAGGCAAATCGTTTTGGTCATTAGAAAATGAATTATTACAAGGCTGGGCAATGTCGGCTGGTTTCTTTGGTTTAACGACTGCGGTGTGTGGCCCTCGTGCCGTACCCTTCTTAATTGCTCAAGGTGCTTATGGTGCGAGTTTATTAGAAGTGATTAACTACGTTGAACATTACGGCTTAAAACGTGAACAGCTACCAAATGGCAAATATGTGCGAACCGCGCCTGAACATAGCTGGAACAGCAACCATGTGGTGACTAACTTGTTCTTGTATCAATTACAACGTCACTCTGACCATCATGCCCACCCAAGTCGTAGCTTCCAAGCCTTACGCCACTTTGAAAATGCGCCCCAATTACCCAGCGGATATGCTTCGATGTTATTACCTGCTTATATTCCAAGCTGGTGGTACAGTTTGATGGATAAACGTGTGGTTGAACATTACAAAGGTGATTTAAGCAAAGCCAATATTGACCCACAACGTCGTCAAGAAATGATGGCTAAATATCACTACATTGCGCCTATTAAAACGCAAGAAACGCAGAAAATGATTGAAGAACAGATTGCGGCTTAATTTGCTTCTCGCTACAAAAGAGTCTGATTAGTCAGGCTTTTTTTTACTTAACCTCAATTCGGGATTAGAACGGCGTAATGGGCTTATATTTGTGCCTAACCGTCAATTCACCCTCCCTCTAACTCTCTCCCTCAATAGGGAGAGAGGGCTGGGGTGAGGGTAAAAGCAAGCACAAACAATAACTTACAATATACTTATCCCGCTTCCGTCTTATCTGAAATACGATGCAATAAACCAAAAACCACACCTAAAACCACACCCGTCAACAAACCAATTAAATGCGCAGTATTGGCCATCTTGCCTAAAAGATCATCCAAAATACCACTATAACCAACGACTAACCACCCAACCATAAACATAACAATGGCAGGATTAATCCTAAATCCAATACGCGGATTAACCACAGGATACAGCCAAATATAACCTAATAAGCCATAAACCACACCCGAAAGTCCGCCAAATCCTGCCCCAAAACTCACATATTGAGCAA
>JBKJUH010000103.1:0-2574 GCA_046590075.1 Agitococcus sp. | reverse complement strand
GTGGATTTATTTTCATGAGTGAAAAATTGGCATTAGGTGTTTATCGACACTATAAAGGCAAAGATTACGAAGTCGTTGCCGTAGCGCGCCATAGCGAAACCGAAGAACAATTGGTCGTTTATCGTTTGTTATACGGTGACTTTTCGTATTGGGTCAGACCTTTAGTGATGTTTCAAGAAACTGTTGTTATTGAAGAGGTTGCACAGCCACGTTTTGCTTTTATACGTGCGGCTTAGCTTGTTGATTTTAGCTACTCTGTTCCCGTGAATCATCTAATGTATTCCAAAAAGTAATCTAATAGATAAAAATTATAAAATTGTTTTATGGCTAATATCATCATAAACTTCTTGCATACCAAGCTACTGCAAGGAAAATGATGATGTCTGGCAAAACCCTTTATGACAAATTGTGGGACGACCATCTTGTTAAACAACGTGATGATGGTTCGTGCTTAATTTATATCGACCGTCAGTTATTACACGAAGTCACCAGTCCCCAAGCCTTTGATGGATTGCGTTTGGCGAAGCGTCAACCGTGGCGTTTAGATGCCAATATTGCTACGCCCGACCATAATGTACCTACCGATAAAGCCGAACGTGCTTTAGGAATTAGTGGCATTAGTGATGAAACCTCACGCATTCAAGTGCAAACTTTAGACGACAACTGCCGTGATTTTGGCGTGGTTGAGTTTGATATTTTTGATGAGCGTCAAGGCATTGTTCATGTTGTTGGTCCAGAGCAAGGTTTAACACTTCCTGGTATGACCGTTGTTTGTGGTGATTCGCATACCGCAACACATGGCGCATTCGCTTGTTTGGCGCATGGCATTGGTACTAGCGAAGTTGAACATGTTTTGGCAACGCAATGTTTAGTGCAGAAAAAATCAAAAAATATGCTCATTAATGTCAATGGCACATTAGGCGAAGGTGTGACTGCCAAAGATGTGGTTTTAGCGATTATTGGCAAAATCGGTACGGCAGGCGGTACAGGTTATGCCATTGAATTTGCAGGACAAGTATTCCGTGCTATGAGTATGGAAGGACGGATGACGGTCTGTAATATGGCCATTGAAGCAGGTGCTCGTGTTGGTATGGTTGCGGTGGACAATAAAACCATTGAGTATTTTCGAGGCAGACCATTTGCGCCTAAGGCTGAGTTGTGGGATGCCGCTGTTGCCTATTGGCAAACCTTAGTTTCTGATGCGGATGCTGTCTTTGATGCTGTTATTGAGATGGACGGGAGTGTCATTGAGCCGCAAGTGTCTTGGGGGACATCACCCGAAATGGTCTTGCCTATTACCGCGACATTGCCGACCCTAGACAGCGCCATAGACGCTGTACAACGGAATTCGTGGGAACGTGCTTATGTGTATATGGGTTTAAGCCCCGCCCAAGCGATTACCGATATTCAGTTAGATCGCGTGTTTATTGGTTCGTGTACCAATTCGCGGATTGAGGATTTACGCGCAGCGGCGGCAGTGATTAAAGGCCGAAAAGTTGCCAGTAGCATTAAACAAGCGATGGTGGTTGCTGGTTCAGGCTTGGTGAAAAAACAAGCCGAAAGGGAAGGTTTAGATAAAGTCTTTATTGAAGCAGGTTTTGAGTGGCGTGAACCTGGTTGCTCAATGTGTTTGGCGATGAATGCCGATAAATTATTATCGGGCGAACATTGCGCTTCAACATCGAATCGTAATTTTGAAGGTCGTCAAGGTAATGGGGGTCGTACGCATTTAGTCAGCCCAGCAATGGCTGCTGCGGCGGCGATTGCAGGTCACTTTGTTGATGTTCGTCAATTCTAACTGACGCATTGCATTGCAATTAGCGCGTTTCACGAACATAAAGCCGTTAAAAACGGCTGAAATGTGAGTGAATAAGCGATAACCGCGTCAGTTAATAAAGAGATTTTAATATGCAAGCATTTACCGTAGTGACAGGAATAGCAGTGCCTTTAGATCGCGCAAATGTTGATACTGACCAAATCATTCCCAAGCAGTTTCTTAAGTCGATTAAGCGCACAGGTTTTGGCGTTAATTTGTTTGATGAGTGGCGTTATTTAGATGAAGGGTATAACGGCCAAGATTGTAGTAAGCGTCCGCTTAATACTGATTTTGTGTTAAATAAGCCGCGTTATCAAGGCGCGCAGGTATTGTTGGCACGTCAAAATTTTGGTTGTGGCTCTAGCCGTGAACACGCGCCTTGGGCATTAGATGAGTACGGTTTTCGAGCGGTAATTGCCTCCAGCTTTGCCGATATCTTCTTTAATAATTGCTTCAAAAACGGCCTATTGCCCGTCATTTTGAGCGAAGAAGAAGTGGACATATTGTTTAAGGAATGTGAGGCCAACGAAGCTTATCAATTGACAGTTGATTTAGACAAGTTACAAGTCATTCGCCCCAATAGCGAGGCATTTAGCTTTAGTGTGGATTCATTCCGTCGTCATTGTTTATTGCATGGTTTAGATGATATTGGTTTGACCTTGCAAGATGCAGACTTTATTCATGCCTTTGAACAGCAAGCAAAAATTGCGCGTCCGTGGGTGTTTCAGGCGTTACGTTAAGATTTAGGAAAGAAGATG